>JADJZB010000026.1 GCA_016719485.1 Holophagales bacterium | reverse complement strand
GGCGCGGTCGAGGAGGAACCGACGGAACACGTCGTAGGAGATCTTGTAGGTCTTGATGGTGGCGCGGCTGTGATTCAAGACGTATTCGGCGTGGTCGCGGAAGCGCCGCTGCGCTTCATCGAGGCGCTCCAGGAAGACACGATCGTCCTCGGTGACGAACGAGGGAGCGGCCTCAAGCGTTTCAGCAGGGGGCCGCACTCCAGCTTTTAGGGCTTGGGGCCACTGGGGGGAACGGGAAACCATAGGGGTGGGAGGTAGCTTCCAGCCCTTCCATACCTCGTGAACGCCCCGCCGGCGGTGGGCCAATCAGGCCGCAAAGCGTTTACCCCGCTTGGGGCCATGGCCCCAAGCGAAAGGCAACGGGCCCTTCGCGTTTCAGCGCATCTGTAAGCCAGTGTGCACCCGACTGGATTCGAACCAGTGGCCTCAAGCTCCGCAAGCCCAGAGCCAGGCGGGAAAGTGGTGTTTATGGCTTCCATATGCGACGAAATGCTCGTCGCGGAACCGGTTTTGGCCCCAAGCGGGGGTGCTCAAGGCCAGATGTTCACGTGGCAATGGAAAGGACGTGGTGCGCTCCGATTGAAGCAGGAAGCGGTCCTGGACTCAAGAGCGTGAAGACGAACGCGCGGTCGCAAGTGACCGTTGTTCAGGAGATCCCCATACCCACCCTCACGCATTCGGCTGTCTGTGCACTGGAAGTACGTTGTGCTCGCTACGCGATACGCGTGTCACGGTGCTGCTCGTTCGATGTGAATGTGGGACTCGAACCCACTGCACGTGAGCCAGGTGCACCAGAGTCCGTCAGTTGCAGGACGGTCGCTGCTGTGCGCACGCTCAGCCGATTGCGCTACCCGCTCTTTCAATCGATAAGATCTGTCTCCCAGTTTGAGGCTTGGATGGTGTGATCGAGAAGGCGGTGCTGCTTCATGAGCGCATCGAATTCCGCGCGGAGGGACGGGACGTCGATACTGGTGATCGTGCGGATCTCGGAACGGCCGATACGTGGAGCCGTATCAATCGCGGCGTCCGCGAGTCGACGTGCGGCTTCGGCGCGCAGGCGGAGGTGTCGCGCGCGGCAATGACATCGGAGATCGTTTTCGCTCCTTCGATGCGCGTCGCGGAGTTCGTTTGATTGATGCGCTGCACGAGAGCTTCACATTGCGCGGCAAGCTCCCCGTACTCGCGATAGAGCACGTTTGCGTCCTCCGGGGGCTTCGTTCCCTCCTGGTATGTCGCACAGTTGCACGCCCGTTCGAGGACTTGCGCCATTCGTTTTTGGAGATCAGCGCGGATCGACAGCGCTTCGCTGAGTTTCATAGGATGGGATCAGGAATGACATAGGAATCGTACAGCGAGCGGCGATTCTGCGCACGGTGGGCGGCCAAGACAATAATTGTACGAGCGAGGTTACAGACTTCCGCGGAGTTCATCGCGCCGGATCGAGTCGACGATAGCGTGCTGGACGCTGTCGTACGCCTCGAGAGGGAACACGACGTCGATCTCGTCGTACGCGCGTCCCTCGTAGACGAGAGTATCGGCCATCACATGGCGCAGTACCCCGAGGTAAATAGCCAGCTCTTCCCGCGTCAGCTCCGGGCGCTCGTCATGAACGATGACTACGCGGCGTTCCTCGAGCCAGTACGTGTAAGAGAGGATGTCATTGAGAGCATCCCAGTTCATTCCGCATTTCAGCGGGAAATGGAGGCGCGTTGACACCTCGAGGATAAGACCCTCCTTGCTCGTCACGGAAGGCACATGAGCGGTGAAGGCTTCATGGAACCGTGCGCCGCATGGGAGTGAGACGAAGGAGATCATTCTGTCTGCAGTCTAACGAAGTAGAACACCGGTACGGTAGGGGTGGAGCGTGGCCTGTTTCGCCGAAGACGCGCCGAATGAAGGACCCGAACGGGAAAGCGTGCGTGGCTAGGCCAAATGGCATACGGCAGCAGGCACTTCAGCGTTCCGACTGGCTCGACCCTTCGAGTGTAGAAGAGTACGTGACATCGTCGGCGGAGATCGTCAGGTAGTCGTGCGTATTCAGCCCGGCATCCGCGTAGCCCACGTTACGAACGAGGGTGCGGCCATCGGCAAATACGACGCGCACGGCGAAATCAGATTCGACTCCAATCGTGTATTTCCTCGTCGTTGACTCATTCGGTTTCAACGCACGTATCTGAATCTCCTCGCCGCTCACCACAATAGTCGCATTCTGTATTGTCTCCGGAGATGCATTCTGAACGGTCACGAGTGCGTTGGCACGTGCGCACGCACTCGTGAAGAGAGCCAGCGTGACAAGTGAAACAAGCGCAAAGGTGCGTTGCACATAGTTGGAGACGACGCGACGATCGGCGCTATTCGCCCGTACCTGAAGTGTTGAGAGCATTATCATCTGGGTCAGCAGCTACGCTCCAATCGCCCTCTTGAATCTCGTACTCAAAAGCTGCCTGTGCCTTAGCTTCTTGAATGGTTTGGTGCCATGTGTCTGCGACAATGTGGCCTTCGGCATCAAGCCGGAAGAGATAGAACGCACTATCACAAGATTCGATTCGCACCGAGATGGCTGTCGAGATCTCTTGTATCCCAGACTCTCCCGCCACGTAATGACGAGTCTTGCCTGTATTGACGCGAACGGAGGCGACTAGCTTCGTACTCACTTAAGCAGTAGGTGCAAATGCGCAACCACTTTACCAGGTGCTAGGGCAAACGCCTCTAGGGTTGCGTGGGGGCAGGAGCGTTGGAGTCTGTCGCTCTCGCGGCGCAAGCATCCTCGGCGTACCGTAGGAGCGATGGAGAATCTGCGAGACAACGCGGTCGTGCAGGCGTTCGTGAAGGAAGTGCGGGCGTACATCGAGCTGATCGAGGCTCCTAAAGCCGTCGAAGACTTCCCGCGGGTATGCGCCACGCAGCTCGCTCGGCTCTATGAACTGAGTATGCGTTTGCCGGAGACGGATCCGGGCGAAACGAAAGAGTCCGGAGTGCACGTAAAGCTCTCGGCAGAGATAGAACGGGCAGTAGGGGACCAAGCGTACTGGATGGTCTTCGATCCGTTCGAAGACGAGGCGCCGGTCGCAGGGTCTATCTATGAAGACCTCTCGAGCGTATACGAGGACGTCGCAGGTCCGCTCGCGCTCTTCGACCGGGGCGACGACGATGCGCTGCACACGGCCGTATGGCTATGGCGGTTCAACATGGAGAGCCACGCCGGGAGGCATCTCATAGGGGCGCTGCTGCCGTTGCATGAGCGCGCGACGGGTCGGCGAGGCTAGTACGGAGCGCTGACAGGAGCTCTATCGTCGTAGCGTCGCTCACGTCCGCCTCCCCATGGAAGTACGTGCTTGCCTCTTGGGTGCGAGAGCGAACGCGGCGGTATTGCGAGCCATACGTCCCGTCAATCTGCTCGCGATCAAGAGCAGATCCAAGGAGGCGACCTTCGACGAAGTACAGCGTTCGCGTTTCGCGCCATGTCTCGCCTCCCGTAGAACAATCAAGCTTTCTTAGGTCGCTCCCGGCGTACCACCCCCGTTGCTTCCGTGCATGGTGCGAGCTCCAGAGCCGTCTTCGTGTACCCACGGATCAGGAGCTCTATCGTTTGAATGTAATTCTGTAGGGTGTACTCGTCGCATTCGCCGCAGTATCGACCTCTCCGTCTGACGGGAGGTTCTTCTCGTCCGAAACGTCTCGATCATTCCAGAGCCGATCCTGTGGGAGCTGTGCGAGGGTGGCGGGTCCAATACGCCCAGCCTCTCCACCGCTTTGGATTGAAAGGAAGCCCGTCTCTTGATACGTCACGTGTCCGTCGCTGATCACAACTTCTAGGTCAGCAGACTGCGTGTACCCGATGACGTACTGCTCGCGAGCGCCGGAAGAGCTCTCGATAATGAGGCCCGCTGCGAACTCTCCAGCGGGACGATACGAAGATGTCTTCGTCGCCTCGCGTGGAATATCTGTCAGCATAGTGATGCCATCGGCGAGTGATGCATCCTTCTCCTGAAGCTCTTCAGGGACCTGCCCGCAAGACCTCAAACTGCACGCGCCGGAGTGCACCGAGGACGCATTTGTGATGGTGAGTGAGGGGAGCGTGACCTTGCTCGGAATCAGAAACAGCAGTCCGAGCGTGATAACGACTGCGAGGAGGATCTGGAGGCGTCGCCGTCCCGGGTGAGGAACCATGATCGAGCGTGGCTAAGGTCGAGCGAAGAATACTCCTATCAGGTTTAAAAACGACCTGGCAGCCGAGCGATCCGATAGAAGCAGGAAGCGGTCGCGGACTCAAGAGTGGCCGATGAAGCGAACGGCACGCTGATGGCACAGACGAGCCGAAGCAGCTCAACGCGGCGATGCCCGGGAGAGCGCATCACGGGCTACGCTACCGGGTGCTTCCCATCACTCGCGCCCGCGGATCGCATCCGGTTCCTGATTCAGCACGACTGCTTTGAGATCTGCGCTCTCTTGGCGGCGGACGACTTCGCGTCCTACGCGAAGGAACGCGGCATCGACACGGACGTTAAGCGTCTTGAACGACTCGATCGGCTTGGGATCTTTCGGCCGATGATGCGGGTCCGGCGACCGTGGATTCGTGAGAAGCAGGAGCAGCGGCCGAACGGGCACATGGAGACGATTGGTCTTCTCGCGGAGGGTGAGGAGTGGAACGGGCCTCTGCGTGAAGGACATGCCCGCTTCGCGCAGGAGCGCGAGACACTGGAGTGGTACCGGGAGAACGGTCATCTGTGGCACCCGGCCGAACGTCCATACCTACCGTGGGAGAAAAGAAGTCGCGATGAGCCACACCGACCAGTGGACCTCGCCCTCTACTCGCGCTTCCAGGTGCAGGATCTCGCGCGGCGCCAAGATCTGTTCACGCAAGAGATCCATTTGGACGCGTTCGCCGAAACGGACGCGGAGGGATTTCGGAAGCTCGCTGAAAACCTCGACCAGATGTTGAAGCGCGATCTCGACTGCGTCCGAACCGTCCCGTACGACGACGCCGTGGCGTTCCTCGCGCAGGCGCTCGCGTCGCGGTACTTCCCGCAAACGCAGACGGACCGTCGGACAATCAGCGTGCGGTCGTCGATCGGCTTTGATCCGTGGGACTGGTGGAAGTACGCGGGCTCGTGGGCTGCGTCCGCGATCCTCTCCGAACTCGGCACCACGGCGGAGGCCGTGCGGTTGTTTGTCTCGCACCTTCAGACGACCGCGCGATACGCAGATCCCCTTGCGGCGTGGTACGACCTCGTCTGCTTCGTCGCCCTCGACGAGCGGGAGCGCCTTAGAGGTGATGCGAAACGGGCGCAGGACCTGTACGCGATGGAGCACATGGGACGGCTCTTCTACGCCGAGCTAACCGGCACCGCGCTCTCTCCTCCTGACGAGGGCCAGACGTGGACGCGGGACAGTCTCTACGGACCAGGGATCACGAACGACACGCTCGCGCATCTCGAGTGCATCGCGAACCAGTACCATTTGAACCCGCGACCGCGCCTCCTGCTCGTCGTGGAAGGGCCGGGCGAGGCAGAGCAGTTCCCGCGCATCCTTGCGGAGCTTCTCGGGCAGCGGCCAGCCGTCCTCGGGATCGAAGTCCGAACGCTCGGAGGAGTCGGCGAGTTCACGGGGCGGAGGAATCAAGACCCGTACGGCGCGCTCGAGAAACTCATCGACGATCACCACCATCGGGGAACGCCGGTTGTCATCGTGCTCGATAGCGAGAATGACGTGCCTCGGGTCGCCAAGCGGCTGCGGGGGGCGAGATCCCGCCTCAACCCGAGCCGGGCACTGACACGTCCGGAGTACGTACATCTCTGGGAGCGGAGCATCGAGTTCGACAACTTCAGCCACGCTGAGATCGCAGAGGCACTCTCTGTTGTGGCTGAAAGACGTGCCCAGTTCGCCGAGGAGGAGATAGAGGAGGCGATGGCGGCCTACGACGAGCGGAAGGGCGATCCGCTCGCGGCGCTCTACAGCGCGCGGCTGAACTACGGGCTCTCGAAACCCGACCTGCTTCGGGTCCTCGTGAGTCGCGTGATTGCCGCGGGTGCGACCGAACTCGATGAGAAGGGCGATGGGAAGCGTCCGCTCGTGCGCCTCCTTCAGCGCGTAGCAGGGCTCGCGGCGGGAAACACCTTCCCGATCACCCGGAAGTGCTGGGAGAACAACCAGGCCTCTGGGTACTTCGGCGCGATTGAGCCCGACCCGTGAACGAGAGGCGCCAGGGAGTCTGAGTACCCGGCGCCCTCTACGCGGAGGGGAGGGGGAGCGAGGCGAGCGCTCGCCGCAGAACGGCGACGAGCCCTTCGTAGAGGCGGCGCTGGAGAAGGGCGAACTCTTCCGGTGTCGAAGGCACATGGTTGAGCCCCATCGCGACAAGCGTCTTGCCGTACTGACGCCACTTGCGCCGGCTCTCGGTCGGGTCACCGTGATCTAGATCGTGGAACTCGATACGCCGAAGCTCTTTCAACCACCAGACCGCATCGCACTGTTCGGGTTCGAGCGGACCACCGTGCGGCGTGAGAAGTCGCAGCGAGTTAGAGCCGCCACCTTCGTAGAGGAGGAGGAAGAGGGCGTTCACGACGCGGGCCACATCGGCAACCGTTCGGGCGATGGTGAGGCATACGACAGGGCTCTCGGTGTACACCCGCGAGGTCGGAGGGAAGATCTCGGGGCGTCCGGCGGCTCTTGCCGCGGCATTGATGAGGCCAAGGAGCTGCAGGATTTCGCCACCAGGAGCGCCACGTCGTGGGCAGTGGTGCTCGCGTCGAGGGACGCATCGACGGCCAAGAGAGCGTCGGCCCGAGCCAGCAGTTCCTCTCGTCCATCCGGCCCGATCGTGTACGTCAGGTCCTCGGCAGTGACCGGATCGATCGGAGGAGGGAGCCCCACGAGCACGTCGGCGTAGAGGTCGCGCTCGATGGCCGAATGACGAAGAACGGTCGCAAGGGCAGCCCTCCGCGTGTCGCTCGCTTCATCCTCGGAGGCGGACGAACGTGTCGGCGGCAAACGAGGCGTGGAGTTCCAGTGGGACGAGGAGCGCGTGAAGCGTCGCAGGGTCGAGGGCGCCGAGAGGGGGGCAGGGGGTACCAAGAGGCGACTCGGGCGATGGCCGGAAGCCCGGAGAGCTCCTCAGCAAGACGGCGGGACACGTCCCCGGATAGGGCATCGGTCGGGGGCGTAGGGAATGCGATGGCTCGTCGCAGCTCCTCGAGCACGGGGACCTCGGAGCGGCGGATAGCCTCATCAATCGCTGGGGAGGAGACGAACCGGGTGAGGTCGAGAGGAGCGGAGCGAAAGGACGAATCAAGTCGTCGGATTGTCGACGAATGTCGTCGATGATTCTCAGAGTCGGCCCAAGCGCCCGCTCTTGAAGGTCGCGATGGGATGCGAGAAGGGCGCGCATCTCTGGGGTGAGAAAGTCACGAGGGTCCATGCGGCCGAAGAGTATCGCGAGCGGCGCGATGACCGAGCGAGCGATTCACTGTGCTGCTCGCGGTCTTGACGGAAGACACCGTCCGGGCCGAGTGCGAACGGTGTCTTCCCACGAGTTCTGGCTGTTGGAGCTGGCCGGAGCACTGTATCGGCGCTACCCGGGACTGTTCAAATGGGGTGAACTGCTGACCGGTGTCGGAAGGCGTTGGCGGGATCTGGCTACAGCACTCTTAAGCGTCGCGGAAGGCTATTCGGCAAGCGGTTCGTCCACCCACCCTTCGGGTGATAAGACGAAGCCAGTAGGGATGTCCTCGAGAGCCTCCTCGAGCGTGAGATACCAGATTTCATCTATGTACTCGCCGTTCTCGGCGGAGCAGATGACGATCACGTCGGTCTCCTAGGGTATTGCTCTTGGCCAGGTTGGGAACTCGGTGGAAACCCTTGTCCGTCTCGTGTTTGTGTCGATCAGGGTCTGAGGCTGGCAGCCAGCGCACTACCTTCGCTCGCTTGATGATCATAGGGGTTAGCAGTCAGATAAGAACAGGTGAATAATGCACCGCATGGGGCCCTTCCCGCTAGTCGGCAGCAGCTCAAAGTTGATGTGTGGTCGTCCGGCATGGTTGTTCGTGGGCGACAAGTCGCTGGACTTCATTCGTACCTGGTTGGGGGAACCGGTCGAACGGAAGACGCCGCTGCCAGGAGTACCGACCTCGGTGTAGCCGGGCCCGAGGACTTCTTCGGCCTTCCGGAGAGCATCATCCGTACTCATTTCCATCCCGTCTTCTAGGTTATAGGTGCGCTTGAAGTCGTCCGCGTTGTCGATTGCCTTTCCCGCGCCTCGTGCAGCGTCAACGACATCATCTGCTGAGTTCACTGCTCGCGTCACACCTGCTGGCACAAAGGGAAGAACGACGGAGGCGGAGTCCATGCCGAGGTTGAGCAGGGCCTCTCCGACAGGCTCTCCGTACCAGAGCCGCTTGCCGACGTCATAGAGGTCGTAGACGGCATTAATGATGTCCCAGCCGGTCTCCAACCACTCCCCGCTCGGATCCACATAGTTTGTCGGGTTGTTCTTTACGTAGACGTACCGGTTGAACGTCTGCGTGTCCGCGGCCTGTGCTGGGAAGGGGTCGCGGGAGATAAACCGACCGACGGTCGGGTCGTAGTACCTCGCACGAAGGTACTGGAGCTCGGTCAGGTCCATGCGCTCGCCAGCGAAGGTGTAGGCGGTTGTGGACGCGTCGGAGTCCAGGCGCTCGCCGAAGACGTCGTAGCGCAACCGGGCGGTGACGGCGCCGGTCGCATCCGTCGTCGCAATCGTGCTCCCGAGCGGGTCGCTATGGAGCACGGTGAATGCGGCCCCCGTCACGGAGTAGAGGAGGTCGTGCCCGTAGACGTGGTACGTCCAGGTCTCACCCGTCCGCTCGGCAAGGACGCGCGCGTTCTGGGGAAGCGGATCCACGACGAAGCGCGTCGTCACAGAGCCCACGGTCATCGCGATGCGGTCACCGTCCCCGTCGTAGGTGAACGAGGACGTGGTCGGGAGCGGGGCACTGCGGACGACGACGAACGTCGAGGCGGTGGTTGTCACGTCCGCCCCGTCCGTGACTGCGAGGTCGAAGCGGTAGGTTCCGGGAACCGTGAGCGTGACGGACGGCTCCGCGATCGTCGCGTCCGTGAACGTCACGGATGCGGGGTTCGCCGCATGTGCCGTCCAGAGGAGCGTCACGGGACCTTCGGCGTCAAACGAGGCGCGCCCGTCGAGCGTGACGGTTCCCGGCGCGTCGAGAGTCTGGCTCCTCCCGGCATGGGCGAAGGGTGCCTGGTCGGGGAGGGGATCCGGGGTGTAGGAGAGCGAAAGCGTCGGCTTCCGGTTCGCGACCGTTGTATTCCCCGAATACCAGAACACGCGCGAGTACGTCCCGAGCGAATCGCCGCGGGTCCGGAGTGAGAGCTTCCCCGATCCGTCGAGACGCGCCTGCAGCACTGCGAGGTCGTCTTCCGTGAACGTCCAGGCGTCCGCCTGATTCGCGACGACCTGTCCGAGGCCGACGAGCACCGGAGTGAGCGTCCGGTCGGGAGTCGCTCCCGTGATTGTGGTGTAGGTCGCTTGCGCGAAGGTCGGATCCATATCCGTCGGAAGGAGCTGCACCGACCACTGGTCCGTCACGGTGTTACTCGCGACTTGCTTACCCCAGAGGGTGAGTGTGGCTCCGGTGAGGGTTGTTTGCGGCGGAGGAGTGGGGAGCGCGAACTGCGCGGCCCCGTGGAAGGTCACAGTGGACGAACGCCCCGTGATGAGGGTGTCACTCGTGAAGTAGCGCCCATTCGGCAGGTTCGACACCACGTACCCGCTCAGGCCGGATGCGGGAACGACGGTCTGGACGGTGGCGGGCGGCAGTCCAGTTGCGATCGCTACCTGGACGCGGTCCGGCGTACTGGTCTGCGCGCCGTCGGACACCACGAGATCGAACTGGTAGGTGCCGGCGACACCTGCGAGCAGCGCGGGCCTTGATGCGTGGATCCCGCGCAGGACTCCGGTCGACGGGTTTCCTGCGACTTCCGTCCAGGTGTAGCTGAGTGCGATGCCCTCCGGGTCGGTGCTAGTGCTTCCGTCGAGGAACATCAACCAGTCGACGTTCCCGGACGCATCCGCTCCGGCGCGGGCAGTCGGTGCCGCGTTCGTGGTGACGGCGCTGACGCCGGTGAGCTGGCCGCGGTCATTCCAGGTGAAGCTGCGGCTCGCCCCGATGCGCGCGAGCTGTCCGTCGAGGTCGTACGTCCGAAGACCGTCGCCCGCGTTCAGGAGCTGGTCGGCAGTGTCGTAGGTGTAGGCAGTCGCTCCGAGTGGATCGGTCTTCTGGGTCCGGTTACCCGTCGCGTCGTAGACGTAGCCGACCGTGCGGTTCCCTGGGTAGGCGGCTTCCGTGATCCGCGCCAGGGCATCGTAGGTGTAGCTCTCGGTCGTTCCGTCCACGGTTCGGGTGAGCCGGTTCCCACGGTCGTCGTAGGTGTGCCCGACTGTGGCAAACGGGGTCTGCCCGAGTGAGTGCGTGACCGAGGTAATCCGCCCGGCGTCGTCGTAGGCGTAGGTCGCGTTCGTTCCGTTCGGCAGAGCAACCGTGAGAATCCGACCGTTCGTGTTGTAGTCGTACTCCGTCACGCGGTTCTGGCTGTCCGTGACAGTCGTGACGCGCCGAGCGTCGTCGTAGGCGTACGTGACCGAGAATCCTCCCGGGTAGCCGAGCGTCTCGAGATTCCCGACCTCGTCGTAGGCGTAGGTGACGGTCTCGGTTCCGGCCGGACTCGTCCGGGTGCGCGTGAGGGGGCGGTTCAGGTCGTCGTAGGTGATGTCGAGCTGCCCGTCCGTGTCGATCATCCGCGTCCGGTTCCCGACGCCGTCATAGAGGAACGTGACTGTGGCGTCGTCCTGGTACGTGACGGTCGTGAGCTCGCCGCCGGCGTTGTAGCTGTAGTCCGTCCGGTTGCCACGTCCGTCAATCGTGTACCACGTGCTCCCGTCGGCGCGGTACACGGTCTGGTTCAGCCGTGTGAGGGGGTCCGTCACGCTCGCTTGGCGGCCGAAGGCATCGTAGGTAAAGCTCGTGATGTGCCCGAGGGCGTCCGTGACCTTCTGGAGCGTGTTGTTCGGGTTGTAGGTGTAGGTCACGACGCCGCCCAGAGCGTCGGTCGTCGTCACAAGCGCGTTCTTCGTATCGTTGTAGGCGAATGTCGTCTCGTACCCGTCGGCGTCCTCGACCGTGACCTTCCGGCCTTTCGTGTCGTAGACGGTGGTGGTCACGTTCCCGAGCGGGTCGGTGACCGTGAGGACGTTGTCGCGCCCGTCGTAGGTGTACGTCGTACGCTCACCGTCCGGTGTCTCCTCCCAGAGCTTCCTGCCCGCGATGTCATAGTCGAACGTGACGGTTTCGTTCGTCGCGGTGGTCACCGTCTCCGGGTAGCCGTAGCTGTCGTAGGTGAAGGACGACTCGGCATCGAGGGCGTCCGTCACGGTCGCGACGAGACCGGCCGGCGTGTAGGTCGTGGTCGTCACGTTCCCGAGCGCGTTCTCGGTCGAGACGAGGTGGTGCTCGGCGTCGTACGTGTTCGTCTGGACGCGGTCGAGCGGGTCGGTCGTCGTCAGGAGGTTGTTGAAGGCGTCGTACGTAAACTCCGTCTGCCGATTTAGGCTTTCGTCCGTCGAGGCGAGGACGGTCCCGCGGCGCCAGTTCCGTTCGGTGCTGGTGCGCCGGCTGAGGATGTCGGTGTAGGACGACGACACGAAGGTCGCGTACTCCCAGCGGTCCTCCTGGTAGAAGTAGTAGGTGCCGTAGGCGTCCTGGAAGTTCTCTCGGTCATGTTCGAAGACCGCGTTGCTCTTCGTGTAGTAGTAGAGGTGGAGTTTTCCGAACGTGTCCCAGACGCCCGTCGTGTACTGCGGGAAGGTCACTCCGGTGAGGCTGTCGGTGACGGGGCCGTACGCGAGACGCACCTGCACCCCGTTCAGCGTCTGGGTCTCGACCTTCTTTGTGGTCGCGTTGAAGGTCTGCTCGAGCGTGTCGCCGTCGCACCCGACGCGCTTCGTCAGGACGCTATTCGCGCCGTACGTGTAGGTACAGGTCGCGAAGACCGTCGTCGCCGGCAGCTCCTTTTCAAGCTTCGTGAGGGTACCGTTATTCGTGTAGCGGTACACACGCCCGAGCGGATCCGTGATGGTCGCGATCCGCCCCGAGGCGTAGGTGAAGGTGAGCATGCGACCGGTCGGTTCGGTGACCGTCGTCAGAATTCCCGATCCGTCGCGTGTGAGCGTGGTCGTGTTGCCGTCGGGGTCCACTTGGCGCGCGAGCCGTCCGGCGCTGTCGAAGATCTCGCGGTCTTGGTTTGGGTGCAGGAGCGTGTACTCCTGCGCGGTGCTGTCGTAGGAGAGCTGACTGAAGAGCCCGTACTCGCCCGTGAAGGTGTTATCGGCGTTTCGCTTGAAGTAGTGCTTCGCCCCGTCCGCGGACGTCAGGAGCGCGCCGTAGGTATCCGTCGTGACGTCGAGGTTCACGCCGTAGTTCCACGTCCAGCCATTGCCGAAGACGCCTGTCACGGTCGAGGCGGTCAGGCTGTTGTAGGTGCGCGAGACGGTAAGAGGGAAGCCGACGGTGGGAATCGCGATGTCGGTCTCGGTGAGAACGAGGTTCCCGGTTGCGACATCGACGCCGACGCCGGCCTTCGCGGACCAGGGGAGTTGTACTGTGCATCCACCGTGCTGCCGGTGCTCGCGAGGCCATAGACGAAGCCGGTGTCCGGGTTGCCATTCCACGCGATGGAGTTGTAGCGAAGCACCATCGGCGACGACGACGCGTTAATCGCGTAGCGCGTGCCGGAGTCATTGAGGTCGATGCGGTTGTTCGTGAGGCGGACGGCGGTCGCGCTGGACGCGAGCACGGCCCAGTACGACGACTGCGTGAGAATGCTGTCCTTGATCGTGATCGCGGACGGCACGCCGTACATGTTCACGTGCGTCGTGTTCTTGCGCATCGTGAGGCGCTCGAAGCTTCGCGTCGTGGACGGGTTCTTCTCGAGATTGAGTCCGTAGGTACTCATGTTCTCGATGAGCGCGTCCGTGAGCGTGAGCAGCGAGAACCGTCCCGTGAAGATGCTGCCGTAGCGGATCTGGATATGCTGGTACGTGCCGTACGCCGCAATCACGGTCTGGCCGGTATTTCGACCCTCGGACCCGAAGGTCGCCCAGTCGCCGGGCGCGGGACTCGTGGCATCTCCGTCCTCGTTCGTGTCCCCTGCAACCGAGTCGTCCTTGAGCGAGGTCACGACGATGGGGCTCTGCGCCGTGCCGGCTGCTAGGATCGTCGCGCCTTCCAAGGCGACAAGGCTCGCGCCACCGTCGAGTTTCACAACGACTCCCGGCTCAATGGTGAGAACCGCGGGCGAGACGACCGACATCGCGCCCGTAACGACGTAGGGACTATCTGCCAGTGCCCACGTCGTATTCGTCGTGATCTGCCCGGAGACGTCCGTTCGAAGGAGCGTGACCGGAGCGTCTTGATCGGCTTTCGCGGTGGCCCGAGCCGAGCGATGCTCGCTGCGGTACGGATCCGTGCTCGCCTTGACGCGTCCTGGAGCATCCGGGTTTACATCGGTGTTTCTCCCGAGCGTGTATGTCCCGTCCTCGGCGAGGGGCTCGGCTCATCCGCCGGATCCGGGGCGATGTACTGATCCTCGCGCGCCGATGTAGCGCGTTGGCCCAAGCGCTCCTCTACCGTCGGGAGCACCTTCGAGGTCTTGAAGGTGAGGGGCGCCTGCCCCTCCGTGTCCGGTGGCGCGAGTCTCGCGAGCGAGAGCGGAACCGCGGGACCGACGAGCTGAAGAACTAGCGCAGCGAGGAGCAGCGCACTCGTGGGGCGTCGGGACATGGAGAGTAGGGGTATGTGTCGTATCCATACTGCACAATAAGTTGCGTGGAGCGCAAGTCCCGAGCCGAAAATGAGATGAACGTGTCAGGCAGGAGCGGAGGCGCGAGGAGAGCGGAACCGAGCCGACCGGACCCTGCGGCGTCTTGCAGATCATGCAGGGGTGAGGAAGTGACCTGCCCCCCGATAACTGGGCAGCGGAGGTTTGGAGTTCTCCATAGACTTACGGAAGGAGAACTCGATGAAGGGGAAGCGGTTCACGGAGGAGCAGATCATCGGCGTCCTGAAGGAGGCCGAGGCCGGGTCGCCGACGAAGGACCTTTGCCGACGACACGGGATCAGCGAGCAGAGCTTCTACCGCTGGAAGGCGAAGTACGGCGGGATGGAGGTGAGCGAGGCCAAGCGACTTCGAGCCCTTGAGGATGAGAACGGGCGCCTGAAGCACATCGTGGCGGAACAGGCCCTGGACATCGCGGCCTTGAAGGGGGTGCTGGGAAAAAGGTGGTGACGCCCGCGGCAAAGCGGAAGGCGGCGCGCGTCATGGTCACGGAATTCCGCCGGAGCGAAGCAGGAGCTTGCAGGCTGGTCGGGCTGGGCCGATCGACGTACCGATATGAAGCCCGCCGGGCAACGGACGCGGAGCTGCGAGAGAAGATCCGGGCGCTGGCCTCTGGGCGTCCACGATTCGGATACCGAAGGCTGGGGATCTTTCTTCGAAGAGAAGGACACCAGATCAACCACAAGCGGCTCTTCCGGCTCTACCAGTCCGAAGGGCTCGCGCTACCGCGAAAACGACCCAAGAGGCGGCTCTGGCAGCGGCCGCAGCCACTGATGCCCGCGACAGCTCCATGCCAGCGGTGGTCCATCGACTTCGTCGCGGATCGCTTCGAGGGCAACCGACGGTTTCGTGCCTTCACCGTCGTCGACGACTTCTCCCGGGAGTGCCCGACGATCCATGTGGACACCTCGATCGGCGGCCTCAGAGTCGTCCGCCTCCTCGAGGAGCTCCGGTTGACCCGAGGCTTCCCCAGCACATTCGTCTGCGACAACGGTCCGGAGTTCACGAGCCGCGCCTTCCTGACCTGGGCGGAGGAGAGAGGCATCGAGATCCGGTTCATTCAACCCGGCAAGCCGACCCAGAACGCCTTCATCGAGAGCTTCAACGGGCGACTCCGCGAAGAGTGCCTCGAGGCGCACTGGTTCACGTCGCTCCGGCACGCTCGGGAGGTCATCGAGGCCTGGCGCGTCGACTACAACGAGGTCCGTCCCCACAGTTCCATCGGCGACAGGACACCGGCAGAGTTCGCGGCTCAGTTTCGGAGCGAGGCCGCTTGAAAGCCACGAAGCCCGCAGCCGACGACTGCTACGATCTCAACCCGGAGTCTCCAAACCCGAGTTGTACGGGAAACGGGGGCAGGTCAGAAGCGCCCCCTTGAACTCAGAGATCACCCCCTGTTCTCAGTCGCGTAACAACCGTTGCTCTCGCGGGAACCCACGACGCCCCAGATGGATCCGCTCGGGGTATTGCCGAGAGCAGGGGATTCGTAATCTTCCCGCTTCCCTTGGGGGTGTGCCCCTGCCACGGTCCTCCCGACCTGGCCACGCCTCTCCCGTTGCCACGACCCCACGGGCCAGCTCCGGACTGTTCGGCGAAGGCCCACTGGAGAAGGCCAGGCGAACAGCGCTGAACGACCGGCCTGCCTCTCGGCATTAGGGCCGACCCGCCGCGAGCATTTCCCGAAACGGCCCGTCGTTTTATGGGCGGATTTACCGCGCTGGCGCGCGGAGGTCCGTCCCAATTCCTAATCCACCCGCCATGCGGAACACCGAGAACCACGTAACGCTCCAAGGTCGTGCGCGGGCTCCGACGGTCCGACTCACGGCGAACGGTCCCGTCGTGGCAACCGTCGACCTGGAGATCGAGGACCTGCCTCGAACCGAAATCACCGTTGTCGGTCTCGGCCTCGAGGCCGCCGCGATCGCCGGCGCGGAAAAGGGCTCTCTCCTTCGCGTCGAGGGAGCCCTCGCCTTCGATCCGGAAACACGCTCGCTGTTCGTTCAGGCGACGAAGGTCGTGCGCCTCATTCAGCGTGGGTACGACCTCGTTCCCGTCGGCCCCTCGGTCGCGGAACTCGACCGGCTCGCGTCGGTGCTCACTCCGGCCATCCCTTAACTCCTACCTCCGATGGGTGTCACGATTCACTACTACACGGAGGCCGGCCGGAGGCCTGAGCCCGAGACCCGCCGAAGGCCGGTTCGAACGCGCCGTCGCCCTCACGACGGAGATCGGAACGCGCCTGGGGTGGAAGTTCCGAGGAAGGTTTCCGGGAGGAGAACCGGCGGTATACGGAATTCGCGGCGAAGGGGGGATCCCGGGACGCTACGGGAACGGTCCGAATGGCGCTCTGGGATCCGGACCCCGGCTGCGAGACCTTCGGCCTCGAGTGGGTCGAAGGTACGGGGATTCTTCCCTACGCCTTCGTCAAAACGCAGTACGCGGACGACCGGGTCCGCGTCCACGCGGGCATCGTCACGCTTCTCGATCGTCTGAACCGAGAAGTCCTCGACGGCCGTCTGGTGATCCACGACGAAGGTGGCTTCTACAAGGGCGGTTCGCTCGACGCACTCGCGGGCGGTTTCGCCGAGAACGAAGAGGTCCTCCGTCATGTGCTCAGGGCGATTCAAGGCCAGGGCTGGAGTATCGGGAGGCCAGCGGATCGCCAGAGCGGGACGGACGCGACTGACACAGACAGGTAAGCGAAGTTCGCGGTTATCCCGAATCACCCTCATTTCCTGACAACCCACCACTATGCGCAGCGTCAACAAAGTCATCCTCGTCGGTCACCTCGCCGCGGATCCCGAGACCTTCGCTACGAAGACCGGAGCCGTGCGCGCCACCTTCCCCGTCGCGACCCACCGATCCACAACGTCGGACGGCGAGAGGAAGGAAGTCACGGACTACCACCGCGTCGTCGCCTGGGGAAAGCTCGGGGAGATCTGCATGAAGTTTCTGACAAAGGGCACCGGGATCTACCTCGAAGGCACGATCCTGAACCGCGCCTACGAGAAAGACGGCGAGCGGAAGTACATGACGGAGATCCGCGCAGGGGAGATCAATCTCCTGACGTACAAGAAGAAAGACGGCGTCGCCTCCGTGAGTCTCGATGAACCGGGCGCGAAGTCGGACGCGTAAGGCCGTTCCCGGGCCGCATTTCTATTCGAGAAGAGAAGGAGCTCTCGTTAGCAGCGGGCGTGGATCTGTGGGAAACGCCGCCGCGTGCTCCAAGGGCTGTGGGATGCCCGCCACCTGACGGTCCCGAGTGACGGATCGTCCGAGCGGGCATTCCGCAGCCCGTCATATCCACACCCGACCTCCGGTCCCTAATCCCCCGAAGCCTATGGCGTCGAATTCCTTTCTCCCGTCCGGCGCAACGACGGAACTGACCGTCCTCTTCGACACCCCGAAGGAGGGCATGTCGCAGTACGGACCGTACCGGGCCTACCGTGTCGCCACGCCCGACGGCGAACAGCACACGTTCTTTCACCCGCGCTCCCTCTTTCCCGAGCTCGACCGGCTCCAGATCCGCCGTGGCTCGAAGCTTCAGGTCCGCGCGACAGAACGCATCAGTCCAGACGGGAGGGTCATCCCAAGGATTGAGCTCATGGGCTCCGTCGAGGTGGCCGCCGACTCGGTCCCGGAACCGATGCCGACGATCGGACGACAGCGGAGCGGAACCCAGGATTCCGTCCTCGCGTGCGTGGCCCTGAAGGCGGCGGTCCAAGGGCGCGAGATGCTGGAGCGGCGGGAAGACGTCCTCGCTATCGCAGACACATACCTCGCGTGGCTGAAACGACAGTCCAGCTGAAGTCGGGACCGCGAGGGCCGAAGGGTGGGAGCAGACGACGGGGCAGGAACCGATGAACGATACGGCATCGCGAGGAGGCGGGCGGTCACGCAGAAGGCGAGTCTCTGAGGGCAGAAAGGGCGTCCGCCTCATTCTTTAGATTTACGGAGAGGTATCGCGAGAAGATGGAAAGAAGGTCACGCGGTTGACTCACTCGGAGATTCAGCGTTGACGTCAGGTCGAAGGGCGTAGAGGGAGCGGGGGTCGCGGAGGCGCCAAAGCGGATCGGGCGTTCAATGGCACCCGCGAGCTCCGCCCGACGATCAGGCTCCGAGTGACTGTAGGCGGCGAGGTACAGGAGCTTCTCGTGGAAGAGCAGGCTGTCGCGAAGGCGTAGCGCTCGCAGGAACGAGGCGTCCGCTTTCGGATTGTCGCGAGGGGTATTCGAACCTTATCCAGGAACCAGTCGTCGAATGTGGCGCCGGGCATCCACGACAGGGGTGGAGGGAATCCGGCGACATCGAGACCGAGGACAGTGCGGAGCACGTCGGTCTTCTCGTCATCGGTCACGAGCGCGAGGAGCGCTCGAGCGTGAGCATGGTCGCGGCGAGCTGCAATCGACCTGGCGTGAGTCTCGTTTCGAGCGCTACAGCGCGGATGGCGTTCTCGACGATGGGGGCGAAAGGGCCAAGAGCGTCAACCCTGACGCGACCATCGAGGACGTCTGACGCAAGAGCGCGCTCGAGAAGGCGAAGGAGCAGCGGGCGCTCGGAGGGCGAAGCGAGGTGCCCCCGTGGCTCTGTGAGAGAAGAGGACGGCAATTCTGTAGGGGAGCTTCACCGGGCCCTTCGAGCGCTCAGCCCCCTCGATGATGAGATGGACGAAATACGGGCGACCATCGTGCGACGAGACAGCATTGGCGGAAGCCTTGAGCCGTGCGAGGGTGGGACGGACGAGCGAGTTGATGAAGAGGCCATCGCTCTTAGGATCCGCCGCGCCTCCGTTGATCTCTGGGCTCCGAAGCTCGGGAGCGAAGAGAACCGGGAGAATGTCGCGGACTTCGTGCGGGCCTCCGTTACGGACCTGCTCGACGAGCCTGGAAAGAAACGAGCCGAAGAGTGCCGGGCCGGTACCGGCCGCGCCGAGCGGTCGGATAAATACAGGAATCGCCTGCTCCAGCATTGCAGCGTAATCGGACGGCGCGAGACGGCGATTGTGGTGCTCCCGTTCCTGTTCCTTCATCCGGGCGCCGACGGGGGCGAGTCGCTCTTCAATGTATTCGCGGAATCGCAGGTAATCCGGAAGAAGCTGGGCGACCTCGTCAGCGGAGACGGAGGGAGCAGGGCCGCCGCCAGCGGACGGTGTGAGCCAGCGAACGAGAATCTCCTGCTGTCGGGCGGAGTACTCCGCTTCCGAGGGCAGCTCGGGGCGAACGAGCCGGCGGACGAGGTTCCGGACCTCGGCGGGTGTCGTGGGCGTATCCGGCGACGCCGCTTCATCGAACGCGATATCACCCCTCCGCTCTTCGACGAGCGCCATGCATTCCTCGATACATGGGCCGCAGGCTGAGCCAAGCGGCGGGTTGGTCACGAAGAACACCCCGTTCTCTTGGATGCGGCCGCACAGGGCACAGCGGTCAAGCGGAAGAGGTGGCGCCGGAACGTCGAGCCGGACACCCCCCGCGACATGCGCGCGGACGGCCTTCTCGACGCAGGCCTGGCAGACAGCGCGCCGAAGATCGCTTCGGTAGGTGGCCCCCACGGAGGTGTCGCCGGCGCAGAGAGCGCATTGATTCGGAGGCGCCGGGGCGGGGGGGATCGTGAGAGAGACGCCCCCCTTGTGATACGCCCTGACGCCCGCCTCGACACACGACTGGCAGATGGTTCGGCCGTTCTCGTCGGAGGTCAGGTGGCGTCTCGGGCGAACCTCGGGAGCATCACAAAGGGAACAGGCGGGCGTCGTCATCTCGTGAAGTACACCATTTCGTGCACCCGCTCTTTATACGAGCTGGGATAGCCCCCGTCGAGGACGGTGAGGGCGGGATGCTTCTGAATGATTCAGAAGTATATCTAAGTCATTTGAATTCAATGGCATAGATGCTGCTCCTAGTGGGTGGTAGCGAGCAACGACGAACACAACCCGCCGGGGGGAGTTTCCCGGACGCCTCGGCCCCAGCGGCCGAGCGGTGCCTTGAGAACCAGGGGGGCCCCACCGAAGGCCGCGAGACCGCGGCCCCCCGGAGAGCGTTTCGCTCTCTCATGGACAACGCGGACGTGCTGAGCGTCCGGGAGGTCTCGTGGACTCTACGGCGGGTGCTCCCTTCCGTGGGGTCCGAACAAGAAATACGTCCTTCAATGGTCGCGTTGATCGCGACCGATCGGTTCAACCGCGGCGCCTCCGGGCGCCGCTTTCTCTTTGTGGAGGTATCCCGTGAACGACCAGATCAAGGTGTCCATCGAGTCTCCGCGACTCACCCTTACCGCCACGCATACTCCGACCGACACCGAGGGCCTGCGCCAGACGATCGCCCTCATCCAAACCTTCCTCCGCTCGCTCGTCGGCGACACGCCGAATGAGCCGCCCGCGGCTCCCCGCCGCGGCCGCCCGCGTACCTCCGAATCCGTGAAGTCGGCGGGAGGTGAGGCGTGAAGAACCCTACGAGCGCCCGTGCGTGGCGCCCAGTCATCCTCGCAGCAATCGTGCTCGGGTGCGACGTCCCAGCGAAAGCGGAGGCGAGGCGCAATTCGGTCGCGACCGTGGAAGAAGCGCGGACAGCAATGAGAGCGATCATCGGAGGCGGCCCCTGCGAAACGGCTGGATTTAAGGCTCCTCCGAGGCATTTCGGGCTTCGCGATACCAGCAAGGTCCTCGCGGGGTCGTTGCCGATCGTGGTGAATCGCCCGGATGGCTATGAGCCGAGGCTAGCTGGCGTCATCCGAATGAACGTCCCGGGCGAATGCACCGGCATGTACGCGTGGGACGACATCACCTCGACCTTCACTGAGGTCGCGAATACGGCAACCCGTCATCTCCCTCCCTCATGGTCGAGCGAGCAGCCGCAGAGGAGAACAGGACGGTCCACGGACTGAAGTGGTACCTCTCTTGGATCGCCGTGCGTCGGGCCGAAGCTGCGGATGCGCAAAGGAAGGCGGTCAAGCAGCGGGAACAGGAAGTGGCCAGTAAGGCGAGCCCTACGGTGGTGGCGATGACCCCGGAGCCGGCCTCGGAAGACACCGGGGCTGGTGCCGGGCGGGCAGGCGCGGCGCCGCTGGCTCCGACGTCGCAGCCGGTCATACAGACCGTCTATCGCGAAGTGCAGGTCCCAACACCGAGCCGCCTCGCGGGGTTCGTGGAGTCAAGGCTGGGCTGGCTGCTCCTCGGAGTACTGGTGATCGGAATCGTCGCGGGCTTCGCGACCCGAGGGAGCGGATCCCGCCAGATCGTAATCAGTCCGGAGGAGCACGCCAGGGCTGCGGCGGCCCTCGAGCAGCGCTTGCGCGCCGACGCCCTGCGAATCCAGCGTCTCTCATCAGCCGTGGACGAAGAAGAAGCACGGTTCATCCAGCGCGTCAGCGCGATTACGGGAAGGAGCTAATCATGTACGTACCGAAGTACAGCCGCCCCCACTTCCAGAGTGTCCCAACTGGGCCACGGGCGACTGGCCCTGCCGATCGCATCGAATCGGAAGAGCCGGCCAGCCCGAAGGCCGGGCTCGTCCCGAGCTCGCCGTCGTCCTCGTCGATGCGGGTATTGCAACCCGATGAGATCACCGGCCCGATCCACGATGGCTCCTCAAGCTCAGAGCTCATGAGCCAGAGCATGGGATCGCCGCGAGACGCCCGCAAGTTCGAACGGACGTCGCGCGCCGTCGCGCAGGGCTGGTCAAACCTCGCCCGTGCGGCCAGCTCCCGGGCCGACGCAAGAAACGCTGTGGCGCTCTCGATCCAGCGGGGGGCAGAGATTGGGGCAGCGGCCAAGAAGATCTGTGACGACGCCGCCGTCCACCACGCCCGCGCGATGGACCAGATCCACGATATCCACGACGGCGCCCACATTCGCGAAGCCACACGCGAGGATCGCGTGGGAGTCGCTGTCGCGAAGGCGCGGCTCGACCACGCGAGGGCGACACTCGAGGCCGAAGAACTCCGGGCGCGATCAGTCGCGATCTGCGCCCAGCAGCACCTGGCCGCCGCGACAGCGGAAGCGCAGCGAACGGCCATCAACCTCGGACGGAACCGCGAGGAACGGAACGCCCGCGAGGAGGCCCGCCTCGAGATACTGGCGAGTGACGTCCGCGCGCGTGCCTTCCTCGAAGAGGCCGAGCTCGATTACGACCAGGCGCGAACGAGGCGTCTCGACGTTCGAGCGAAGACGGAGCGAGATCGGTATGACACGGCGTTCGCGCGGAGCCGTCCGGCTCCCACGCCGACGGCCGGAGCCACGGAGGCGGACGCCGAAAGCGTCATCGAACGCATCGGCACCCCGGCAACGCGAAACGAGCTGCGGCAGTTCCTCTACCCGGCCATCTACGGCGACGACACCTGCCACCCGATCGCCCCCGTCGTCCGGTTCGTCTATCGGGAACAGCACGCCCTCCAGGGCAAGCCCGAACTCGAGGCAATTCGCGAGGCGGCGAAGGCCGCCGAAACCTACCTCAGGATGCCTCGAGAGCAGTGGGCGGCGAAACTCTCCGATGGGTACCGCGAGCGTCTCGCGCGGCTCGAGGGTGAGATCGCCGCGAAGGAAGCCCGCAAGCTTCGGGATCTCATCGATCGAGAACAGAGCGTCTTCAGCGGTACGGAGCCCTTCCCGGCAGCCCGGTTCTGACAGCACTTCCTACAGGAGGTATCCCATGCCCGACCACAGCATCGCGCTCAGGCCGCCCACGCGAGCATCACCGCTCGAACATACGTTTCCTCTCGGAACGGATCTTGATACCGGCCAGAGGATGGTCCTCTCCCTCAGCCACTTCCTGACGTCCTACTGGTGCGTCGGGGAGATCGGGATAGGGAAGAGCAACCACATTCTCGGGCCGCTTTACCAGGCCCTGCGGGCGCCGCTTCCCACCGTCATCTTCGACGGCGCGGGGACACTCGCGACGAACGTCTTCAACGCAGTCGCCTGCCTCGCGACGCGACGCATGGCCTACGCGGACCGGTTCCCGGAGTTCCGGGAGCAAGCCGCCCAGTTCGTCCTCCGTCACCCGCTCCTCGTCTTCGGCGGCGAGGAACGACAGATCTCGATCGACCTTCTCCGGAGGCAGATGCTGCCGGATGGTCGGCGCGAGACGCTCGAGCAGGTTGCGACGCGGACCTATCAGGTCTTCAACCGGCTCTTCGCCGACGACGCGGACAAGCGGGTGCGGTTCCGTCGGGTGGCCATGAGCGTCATCACGATCCTCGCCGCCGCCGGGCGCCCGATCCGGGAGTACAAAGACCTACTCCTCGGACGCGAGGGGTTCCTCCCGTTCTGCCTCACCGAGGCCGAGCGGATCGGCCTTCTCCCGGAGGAAGTCGGCTTCCATCGAGATCAGGTGCAGATCTTCCTGGCCCTTCAACGCCTCCCGAAGCCGACGTATCGCCAGGAAACGGAAAGCACCGACAACGCCCTCAACTACTTTCACGTGTCGCCCGGCGCCGACTACGTGAACGACCAGACTCTGGATCTCCCGCGCCTCCTTGGTTCGGGAGGAAAGCTCCTCATCTCCCACGTCCTCTCGGATCTGACGCTCGCGACCGTCCTCTTCCGCGCGTACGACTCCATCGTCCGGACGTGGGTGCGAGCGCGGGAGCCGAATCGCCTGCCGACCGCGTACGGGCTCCAAGTGATCGACGAACCGTTCTGGGTCGACAGCGGGGTGGCCCAGGACTGGGCCATCCAGCGAAACAAGCGCTGGTCGGTCGTCCTCCTGCACCAGCGCGCCGCCCAGCTCGAGAGCGTTTCGCCTGGCCTCTCGGATCTCATGTACTCGTTCGCGAAGCTCCGCGGGCAGTTCCGGCCCGAGGGCGTGGACGCGCTGAAGACGGCGACGGATCTCGCCTACCGACTTCGGAAGTTCCAGCCGGACGGCCTCCTCATCCCGTACGAGACGACGAGCCGCGGAGAGACAGCGGGGCTGGCGGAATCGCTAGGTCGGTCGTGGGGCGAAACGCGGTCACGCGCGGAGACCTTCGGATCGTCTCAGTCGAACTCCGAGAGTGACGGACGAAGCTACAGCAGCGACGAACGCGGAGAATTCGACCCCTCGATCTGGAGACGCCCCGAGGCATCAGTCGCGGGGAGGGGAGCGGACGGAACGCTGGCTCGGCGAACTCGACTGGGAACACCGAAAGCATCACGAGCGGGACAGCCGACTCGAAGGGGCACCAGGAGCAATCGACGCGTTCGAAGCAGGCGAGCGAGACATGGTCGAAGCTCCTCCACTTCACCCCGGTATCCGAGCAGGCGATGGTCGAGGCGCAGGAGATTCTCCGCACCCCGGACCACGTGCTCTTCCTCTCCTACGGCGGGAAGACTCGCAGGGTCCTCCTCGACAGGCAGCGGGAATATCCATCGGAGCTCTTCGGCGTTCCTGTCGCAGAGCAAGCACGGGCGTTTCAACAGGACGTGGCCCGGGCCAATCGACGCGGCCGCCTCCCGTTCGAGCCTGGCGGAACAGCAGCGGTCGCGGCGGTCCCACTGGCCCCGAAGCCAGCGGAGCCGCCGGTGGCGCCGAAGGCGGCGGCCACAACGACGATAGCCGCGACGATGCCGTCATCTACGACGCCGCCCAGCACGAAGGAGCGGCTACACCTGGTGGATGGAGCGGACGGGAAGCGCCGGGCCCTCGGAGTCCGGGATCTGGCGATCCTCGAGGCCGCGGCTGACTGGCACTTCGTCTCTCTCGACAGTCTTCGCCTCGACCCCGAGCGCTTCGGCGGGTACAGCGGTCTCGTTGACCGCGTGCAGGCCCTCTACAAGGCCGGGCTCCTGGACCGGCTGCAGCCCCCGGCCCCGCGCGGAACGGGATCGCAGCCGAACTACTACCTCCTCGGTCGGCGAGGCGCACAAGCGCTCGCCTCCCTTACGACGAGGGACGAGCAGGCGCTCCTCCGCGTCGTCGAGAACGTGGCGAAGACGCGAACGGCCGTCGAGAGGATCGAACTCGGGCAGCTCCACCATCAGCTCGCGATCGCAAACCTGCTCGCCCTCGCGAGTGCCGGAGCGAGCGCGCTCCCCAAGGGCGAGATCGTCTTCTCGAGGTTCGACAAGGAAGTGAGCCTCGAGATCCCGACCGCCCCGATCGAGCAGCACCTGACGCCTGCACTGCGGTCGCGCCTCTTCCTCGCGGACGGCCAGGCTCGCCTCACGCTTCGCCCCGATGCCCTGATCGTCGTTCGGTCAGAGGCGCGCGGTGAGGTCCACGTCCAGCCACTGCTCATTGAAGTGGAGACAGGACGAAAGGAAACGGTCTTCGAAGAACTCGCCCACGCAGCTGGACTCCGAGCGTACGCCGCGCGAGCGGCCAAGGCCGTCCCGACCTTCCTCGGGAGCAACGGGCTAACCGCAGTCCGCCCCTTCCGTCTCCTCTACGTCGCGGCGACGCCGAGCCTCGAGGCCCGGCTCGCAACAGGAGTACGGCGAGCGGTGGACGCTCTCAACCCGCGGGACCGCGAGCTGGTCCTGCTCACCTCCCTGGATCTGGCGCATCCGCCCGTGCTACCGACGACACGAGCGGAGCGCGCCGAGGCGCTTCGTGCGAAAGCCGACCGGTTTTTCTCGGCCGTCTGGCGCACTGCTGAACGCGAGGAGCGCATCGGTCTCTCCTTGTAGCCCTTTCTGGAATCGCTCAGTACAAAGGGAGGCCCCCATGGCGACTCCTCCGACCGAATCCGGCCCGGCGGCGCTCGAACTTCGAGAATGCCCGGGATGCGGTCTTCTCCACCCGAAGAAACCGACCCTGACTCCAAGCGAGGTTGCGTACCTCACGGCGTACGCCATCGCCTCGATCTACACCTACCACTCGCGCGGGGGCATCCTGCCGAAGCCGGTCCGAAATGGTCGCGGGAATCCACGCTGGTCGGCATGCGCGATCGCGAAGTGGCTCCACGGCACACTCTCGCCGGACGAGCTCCAGCCCGTGCGTGAGGCGGGCGTCCCCACGCGCTAACGCCGATCCCGGAGGGCCGCCCTGGTTGTTCGCCAGGGCGGCTCCTTCCCCCCACGCCCCTCCGTCGAGCGACGACGCTCCCTCTCTCTCGTCGCCTTCCTTCACGTTTGGCTGAATGCAGGAGCTCTTCGATGCCGCACCCGACGCTCTCCGTCGCACAAGCCAGCTTCGAGTCCTGGGTCGCAGGTCTCCCATGGTGAGAGGGCTCTCCCACCATGCTCGAGCACTCCCCCCGGTGCCGACACGACAAATCCACGTGTCTCCACTTCGAACCCCGGCGCCCAGCCATCCTCGCCGAGACGACCTGCAGCCATGAGCGGACGCTCATGGCTGCAGGAAATCTAGTCGCCGAGCGCGATCCGCGGGCGCACGACGCGGCTCCGGGCCGCCCTTGTCCGACCCCCTCGTCCTCGGGGCGTGCTTCGGGCTCACCGGAAAGATCGACGGCGCGCACCCGAAGTCGATGAAGGAACTTCTCGACCGGCGGGTGCGCTCGACCGGCTGCTAATGGAGCTGCCAGTCCACACAAGCCTCGTGATGACGTACCACTGCGCGCCTTCCCCACGAGGTTCAAGCCGAGGCATAGCGCCCGAAGCTGGACGACGGTTACGTGCGAAGGTGCGGGCCCGGAATCGGCTGTCGCGCTAAGATGCGTAATGATAGTGACTTCGAGGTCTGCTAAACTCACGATGTTCATGCGCCCCTAACCTAAGAGCATGTCGAAGGCCAACCTGACCTCGTTGCTTGAGGCGTTCGGCGCCTCGCGAGAGTCCGTGCTGCTTCTGGATAAGGGCCGTTCGGATCCGCGCCAGCTCCCGTATCTCGACATCCTACGGCTCAGCGGCGCGGACAGAATCGACGGCGTCGTCGAACTCGGAGGCCGTAGCGTTTTGTACGTTGTGGGGGACCGCCGGACGAGCAGCAGCTCCCTTCTCTTCACAGGATCGTGGCGTATCGCGCCGATACGCCGTTCCTAGCGTTCGTCGAACCAGGACGTCTCACTCTCTACGACTTTGGGCAGGCTACTGCACGGCCAGTGCGGTCGATCACCGAGCACGATCCGGAATCGCGATCCTTCGTTCCTAGTCTCGGCCTGCGCCCAGAAATCGATGCCCGCCGAAAGTACTCTGCGGACCTCATTCTCTCGCTCCTTGAGAGCGCGACAGACAAGATCAGCAGGAGCGGTCTGGGTGCAGACGATGCGCTGTCCCTCTCGGGCAGAGCCCTCTTCCTTCGTTTCCTCGTCGATCGCGAAATCGTCAAGCCAGAAGACCTCACTGAAGTCTGCCAGGCTGCTTCCGAATACGGGGAGTGCTTCAGCACACCATCGCGCGCCCAGGCCACCTCCTCGTGGCTCGATGAGACGTTCAACGGAGATCTCCTCCCGCTATCATTCGGCACTAGCGGACTTTCACGCAGGCTTGAGCAACTCTCCGAGCGAAACCGACGCGACATCCTGGGTCAACTCGCTCTGATCGCACACCGCGCCCAACCCTCTGGCCAGCTCATGTTTGACTGGGGCGACATCGACTTCGGTCACGTGCCCGTTGGCCTACTCAGCCAGGTCTACGAGAGCCATTGCGCCAAGTACGACGCCTCATCGCGATCGAAGAGTGTCTATTACACGCCGCGACAGCTCGCGGAATACGTAGTCGCCGAGGCCTTCGATGGTCTTCCTCGGCCATGGACCGCGACAGTCCTCGACCCTGCGGCGGGCGCCGGCGTGTTCCTCGTCGCTGCGTTCCGTCGGCTGGTGGCTGCTCATTGGAAGCACTATGGGAAGCCACCCACCAGTGCTGAGATTCGACGGATCTTGTACGAACAGCTTGCTGGTTTCGATGTAAACCCAACGGCGCTCCGTCTCACGGCACTCAGTCTGTATCTCACGGCTCTCGAGGTGGACGTCAAGCCACGCCCTCTGAGCAAACTCGGTTTCAAGGAACTCCTTGGATCCGTTCTGTTCAAGTTCGACCAGGACGCTCTTGGTAGCCTCCAGCACGGTGCAGACAGTGGCTTTCTCGCGCGATTTGACCTGGTGCTCGGGAATCCACCGTGGACCGTCACAAAACGTACAGCGGCGCGACGGAGGGCGCTCCTCGAAGCGGTTCGCGCACCCGTAAGGGAACGCCTCGGTGCTGACGACGCTCGAGCCGCCGGTCTCCCGGACGACAACCCCGATCTCGCCTTCCTGCTCGTCGCGATGCAGTGGGCAAAGCCAAGCGGTCGCATTGCGTTCCTCATGCATGCTCGGTTCCTCTTCAAGCAGTCCGCGCCGGGACAATTGGCCCGGAACCTCGTCTTTCGAGCGCTCCGGGTGCGCAGCATTCTGAACGGAGCAGCCCTGCGTCACACCTCGGTATGGCCGCGAGTCAGTGCGCCGTTTTGCTTCATCCTCGCTGAAAACACAAAGCCGGGCACGGCAGATGAGTTCACGTACGCCAGTCCCCTCATCGACGATGCTCTGAATAGTCTCGGCAGCTTCCGCATCGACTATTCGGCGGCGCAGCCCATTTGGCACGGGGCTGTGGCGGAGAACGCGTACCTCTTCAAGATCATGTTCCGAGGGTCCGCGCTGGACATCCCGGTTCTTCGACAGATCGAGTCGCGCGGCCGCCCCCTGCATGAGCTCTGGGAAGGCTTGAGTCTCACGTACGGAGATGGGTTCCAAGTCGGTGGGAGCGCGAGAGAGCACCAAAGTGCCGGGGCGCTTCACGGGCTGCCGACCTTGGCAAGTCGCAACGATCTTGCCCCGTTGATCGACACGCGAAAGCTACTCCCGTTCACGATCAGCCGGGTTCTCTACCCTCGATCTCGGGAGATCTACCGCGCGCCGTTAGTGCTATGTCCAGTCGCCCCGCGAGCGCGGGAATGCTTTCGCTGGGCGCACCTTGCTCTACGCGATGTCGCGTTCAATGAGTCGTTTTACGGATTGAGCACACACGGTCACGCGGAAGCGGAGAAGCTCGCTCGATATCTCCACCTCGTCCTGAGCAGTGATTTGCTCCTGTATTACGTGCTCTTGACGAGTAGCAAGCTCGGGGTCGAGCGGGAGGAGATCACGAAGGAGGACCTCGACAGGGTGCCGATCGTGCCTCTCGAATCTCTCCCGCGTGTTCATCAAGACAAGATCGAGGAGCTCTCTAGGGCCTTCTGCGCGACGCCGAACGAGATGCGGGCGGCGATGAACAGCTTCGTGATGGCCTGCTACAAGTTGGGCGACGCTGATCTTCAGGTGGTCCACGACACGTTAGCCGCTAGCCTGCCTTTCAAGCAGAACAAGGATTGGGGACAGCTGTCGGCTTCGGATACCGTCCTGAAGAGGTTTCTCTCGGAATTCAACGCGGAGCTCCGGCTGCTCCGTGACGACGACAGGCTGCAGGCGAGCATTATCTCGGCGAAGGACTCTTGGGTGTGGTTTGCAATTGGGAGCGCCGGTCAGGACCAGGCGAGCATCTCCGTTGTTCCAGACGCGCACGTTCTGGCGGAGGCCTTCGGCAGCTCGCAGATCGTGGTGATTGGCCCCGGCGGCCGAGGGATCACGATCGCGATGATCAATCAGATGCGATATCTGACTCCGAGTCGCGGCCGGTTGTGCGCCCGCCGGCTCTCCGAGGATTACAGCAAAGACCTCCAACAGGTAGTCCACGCGTAGATGGACGTGACTGCCAAGCGCACGGCGCCACACGAAGTACCGCCTGGCTTGCTGCGAGCGGCGGAGGCGGTGCTGTGCAAAGCGTGGGAGGAGATTCAGGAACCGGGGAACGCTATCGATTGCAACCCGTCGACCGCACTGGAAGATGAGATCACCTTCGCGCTTCAGCGCAGGCTCCTCGATACACTCTACGGGGAGCCAAAGGCCATCACCCTGTTCAGCAAGGAGCATTTCTCGTCGGTCGAGCGGGGCGCCGAGGTGCCGTCTTGGGATGGGAAGAGCATCAAGAAGAAGCCGGATCTCGTATTCCGGCTAAGTAGCACTCGTCCCTACCGGGCGCGGCACGAGGTGTACGGCATCTTCGCGGAATGCAAACTCATCGAGCCAGGCAAGGGCATCGACCTGTACTGTAAGGAAGGCCTCAAACGATACGTGATCGGTGAGTACGGGTGGTCCATGCAGGCCGCCTTGATGCTCGCGTACGTCCGGAAGTGCGATACCACGCCGAAGAACCTCGGGAAGTACCTGCTGAGGCGGCAGGAGGAGTTCTCGGTCCTCGATGTCGGCGCGGTGCGACCGTGCTGCGAGGATCGGTGTGAGGGAGAGGCGATCGCAACGAAGCATGATCGACCCGGTGTCGCCGCTGATGATGGTCGACCATCGGGGGCGATCCAGGTTACACACCTGTGGCTCTTCGTGAAGGTTAGCCAGAACTGACGTCCGCCAGAGATACCATCGACTAGAGCGGAGGTTAGCGTCAGGGCCACATCGCCGCCCGACGAACCCGCTTGTTCTTCCCGCCGGAGTGCTCAGCCTTCAGATGGAAGCGTAGACCGAAAATCGCGTTCGCGAGATCGCTAGGGAAGACCCGAAGGTAACCGAGCGTCGTCGTGAGGCTCCGATGGTCGCCGAGACGCTGTGTCAGGAGGAGCGGCACACGGGAGCGCAGGAGGTCGCGTCACTAACGAGCAGAAGAGTGTGTGGGCGGAGAGCTTTCTGCCCGCTGGAACGGAGGTCCTCCAGGGGAGCTTTCGCAGGACGTCGACATTGAACGGCGCGAGGGCGATCGGCGACGTGCTCGCATGATTCCTCCCGGTGAGTACGATGGTTCGGTGAGCGTGAAGTTGCCGAAGACACGGCGGACCAACCTGAAGGGCGTGAACACCGCACGGGCCTTCTTCGAGGAACATGATTGCGTCTTCCAGGTCGTCGATCAGCAGAACGACTTCGGGAAGGACGCGTACGTCGACCTCGTGGACGGCGACGAAGTCACCCCGCTCTGCGTAGCCGTCCAGATCAAGTCCGGCACCTCGTTCAAGACGGCGAGCGGCGACTACGTCGTCCCCGTTGACACGCACGCCTCGCTCTGGCGGCGGTCGACCGTCCCGGTCTTCGGGCTAGTCTACGACCCGAGCGACGGCACGCTGCGGTGGGGCGACCTCACGGGGCACCTCCGCGAGCACCCGACACAGGAAGGCGGGAGCGTTCCGATCCCGCGGCACGCCGTCCTCGACGCGAGGAGCTTGCGGGGGCAGTTTTGTTCGGCGGTCGCCGGCTACGCCGCGATCAACGGTGGAGCGGCGACTCTCGCATTGCTCTCGGCGAGCGCGTCGGACCAGGCGTCTGCCATCTGGGACACCCTGGCACTCGGTCGGCATGACGCTCGCTACCTCGTCATCCTGCGCCGCCTCCTCGTCGATCTCCAGCCGCTCCCCCTCCGCCAAGCCATCACGGTCCTGTCGTACGCGACGCCACACCCGGACGTCTTCTGGACGAAGCGCACCTGGATTCCCCCGCACGTCGAGGAAACGGTCAAGCAGACGTTCGTCTGGACGCCGGACGAGATCGTCCTGCTGACCCGTGCGGCCGATATCGAGGAGTGGGGCCGAGGAACATTCGGGCAGTGCGTCGACATGCTGCTCGGCCAGGATCCGGGCATCGCCTCGAAGCTCATCGACGCGGTCGCCATTCTCATCGAGCGCGGAGACATCGAGGGCGCGACGTGGACAGCGACGATCGCTCTCTCGTACGCGCGCGACGTACGGGGAACTGCCGAGCTCCTCCTGACACGCTACCCCGCGCTCAGGAATGACGAGTGGTTTGGTGATGTGGTCGCATCGGCCAAGGAGTTCGGGGAGTTATCTCTCTACTAGACGATCGCCGACCGGTATTACGCCTCCAATCGCTCCCTTCGAACCTAGGGATGGACCTAGGGATTTCGGTCCGGCGACCTCGGCCAGGGTGGCCGCCTGTCTCGGGAGAGAGCGACGGCCGGCGCGGGACCCGCACACCCCAGCAGACGCGGCGCGAACCCGCCGACCCGAGCGGCTCAACCCGCATCAACAGCGAGCCCAGCGCGTCCAACCTAGGGATGACCTAGGGATTCGATCGAATACGAAGAACCCGGCGTTTCCGCCGGGTACCCGTAACCGCTTTCACCTCGCGGACTTATGTATGGTTGCGGGGGCAAGATTTGAACTTGCGACCTTTGGGTTATGAGCCCAACGAGCTACCAGGCTGCTCCACCCCGCGTCAAGGGAGGGGGAAGATACCGGGGCGCAGGGGGGAAGTCAAGCGCCGGCCCGTGGCCGCGGGCCGGGAAGGGGTGGCGTTGGCCGGCCATCGTGTCGTTCCATTCCCCGGCCGGTAAGCCTCATCGAGGGGCCGGGCTTCCCTTTTCAATCCGTCTGTTCTATATTGGACGTAGTCTAAATAGCGAGGCGATCGCCCGCTTGATTACGCAAGGAGAAGACAGCATGAGCATCATCAACAGCCAGATCCCCGAGTTCAAGGTGCAGGCCTACCACGAGGGCGCCTTCAAGGAGATCTCGAACAAGGACCTCGCCGGCAAGTGGGCGATCTTCTTCTTCTACCCGGCGGACTTCACCTTCGTCTGCCCGACGGAGCTGGGCGACCTGGCGGACAACTACGCCGAGTTCAAGAAGCTCGGCGCCGAGATCTACTCCGTCTCGACCGACACCCACTTCACCCACAAGGCGTGGCACGACGCCTCCGAGACCATCAAGAAGATCCACTACCCGATGCTCGCCGACCCGACGCACCACCTCTCGAAGGCGTTCGGCGTCCACATCGACGACGCCGGCCTCTCCTACCGCGGAACGTTCGTCGTGAACCCCAAGGGGCAGATCAAGATCGTCGAGATCCACGACAACGGCATCGGCCGCGACGCCAAGGAGCTCCTCCGCAAGGTCCAGGCGGCGGTTCACATCGCCAAGCACCCGAACGAGGTCTGCCCCGCGAAGTGGACCCCGGGCGCGGAGACCCTCAAGCCCAGCCTCGACCTCGTCGGCAAGATCTGATCCGGACCCGGCGTGGAGGAGACGCGGCCCCTCGGGAGCCGCGTCCCCTCCAGCCGTTCGGGCCCACCGACTCCGGCGCGAGCGGGAGTTCCTGCGGAAAGCGGAGCTCGTCCCCGCGCACACCCGAATAGGAACAGAGAAACCTCATGCTCGACGCCTCCCTGTCCGCGCAGCTCCAGCAGCTCTACCGCGACCTCCCGGTCACGATCGTCCTCCGCCAGCGCCCGTCCGATCACCCGAAGCAGGACGAGCTCACCACGATGCTCGCCGACATCGCTGCGACGGCACCGGGGAAAGTCGTTCACCGCGTCGAGGGAGAGCCCGCCGCGATCCCCTCGTTCGAGGTGGCCGTGGAAGGGTGCTCCGCGTCGATCCTCTTCAAGGGGATTCCCGGGGGGCACGAGTTCTCCTCCCTCGTCCTCGCGGTCCTGAACGCCGCGGGGCTCGGGAAGAGGCCGGACGAAGGGCTGCAGAACCGGATCAGGCACCTGAAGGGGCCCGTCCGCCTCAGGACGTTCGTCTCCCTCTCGTGCCACAACTGCCCCGAGGTGGTGCAGGCGCTGAACCAGATGGCCCTGATCCACCCCGACTTCGTCCACGAGATGGTGGACGGCGGCCTCGCGGAGAGCGAGGTCGAGAAGCTGGGAATCCAGGGCGTCCCGACGGTGATCTCCACGATCCACGAGAACGCGCAGGTCTCCGTGGGCCGGGCCGGTCTCGTGGAGCTGATCGACGCGCTCGAGGAGCGCTACGGCGCCGAAGCGTCGGAGGCGGCGCAGGACCTCCCGGCGCGCGAGCCCTACGACGTCGTCGTCGTCGGGGGCGGTCCGGCCGGCGCGTCCGCGGCGATCTACTCGGTTCGCAAGGGGCTCCGCACGGCCCTCGTCGCCAAGAACGTCGGCGGGCAGGTCCTCGAGACGGTCGGCATCGACAACCTCATCGGGACGACGCACACCGAGGGGAAGAAGCTCGCCGCCGACATCCTGGCCCACGTCCGCAGCTACCCGGTCGAGATCCTCGACAACCGGCGCGTGGAGGCGATCGAGAACGGCGAGCTCAAGACGGTCCGCCTCGCGGGGGGCGAGGTGCTCCAGGCGAAGTCGCTCATCGTGGCGACGGGCGCGCAGTGGCGCGAGCTGAACGTCGCCGGCGAGAAGGAGTACATCGGGCGCGGCGTCGCCTTCTGCCCGCACTGCGACGGCCCCTTCTACAAGGACAAGAGGGTCGTCGTCGTCGGCGGCGGCAACTCGGGCATCGAGGCCGCGATCGACCTCGCCGGGATCTGCGGCTCGGTGACCGTGGTCGAGTTCATGAACGAGCTGAAGGCCGACAAGGTCCTCGTCGACAACCTGAAGAAGCTGCCGAACACCCAGATCGTCCTCCACCACCGGACGGCGGAGATCGTCGGCGACGGGAGCAAGGTCACGGGGATCAAGGTCGTCGACCGCGGGAACGACGCGGAGAAGACGATCCCGGTCGACGGGATCTTCATCCAGATCGGCCTCGTCCCGAACTCCGCTCTCGTGAAGGGGCTCGTCGACGTGAACCGCTTCGGCGAGATCGTCGTGGACGACAAGTGCCGCACGTCGACGAAGGGGATCTACGCGGCGGGCGACGTCACGACGACCCCCTACAAGCAGATCATCATCTCCATGGGCGAGGGAGCGAAGGCCGCTCTCGCGGCCTTCGAGGACCGGATCCACGCGGCGTAGTGACCCAAGGGCCTCCCGGCGCTCGCCGGGAGGCTTCTCGTCCTCTCCAGAGGGCGATTGAGGGCCCGGTCGAGAGCGAATGGCACCTTTCGCAGGCGCGAAAGAGTGACGCGCCGCACTCTCGGGCGTTCCGGCGGGCTGGCATCGGGCCTGCAATGGACGGGGTGGGAGCAACGAACTCCCACAGATCGTCCAAGGAGGTCCGACATGAAGAACGCCAACCGGAACATGATCCTCGCCGCAGCGGCGGCCCTCACCCTCGCGGTGGCGCCGTCGGCCCCGGCGGACGTGCGGGTCCACGTGAATCTCCCGCTCCCGCCTGCGCCCCACAAGGTGCTGCGCCACCTCCCCGTGCCGCCCCTGCCCGTCGTCGTCGACGTCCGTCACGATGACCGCCACGGCCGGTGGAACTACGAGAACCGCCACCGCGACGACCGCTACGGACGGGACGCCTACCGGTACGACCGCCGTTACCGTGACGCCGCCCGCTGGGCCTACGTCGAGGGACGTTGGATCGCCCGGCCCTACCGCGGCGCGGTGTGGGTGACCGGCTACTACGACCGCTGGGGCCGCTGGATCCCCGGCTACTGGGCGCGGGCCCGCTACCGGTAGATCACGTCACCGCCGAACGCAGCCGAAACTCGGGGCGCTCGTGGGCGTGCGACGAAAGCACCTCCGCGAGCGCCCCCTGCCCCAGAAGGAGACCTGGCTGCCGCGGAGGGAAGGGACGCGCGGCGAGACGAGACCCACGGCGTCGCCGCAGAGCTGCTCCACTGCCTCGACGAAGAACGAGGTGATCGCCTCCGACTTGGCGCGCACGAGTGCGAGGTCGGCTTCGAGGATCACGTCGAGCGCGGCGTCGAGGGCCGACATCGAGAGGATCGGCGGCGTGCCGCAGAGGAAGCGCGAGATGCCTGCGGCGGGGCGATAGGCCGCCTCGAATGCGAACGGCTCCGCGTGCCCGAGCCACCCGGAGAGCGGCTGCTGGAAAGCCTCCTGATGGCGCGGCGCGACGTAGAGGAACGCCGGCGCGCCCGGGCCGCCGCAGAGGTACTTGTAGCCGCAGCCGACGGCGAAGTCGGCGCCGGCGGCGGTCAGGTCGACCGGCATCGCGCCGGCCGTGTGCGCGAGGTCCCAGACGGCGAGCGCGCCGGCCGCGTGCGCAGCGTGCGTGACGGCGGAGAGGTCGTGCCGCTCGCCGGTCCGGTAGTCCACGTGCGTCAGGAGGAGCGCGGCGGTGTCGGTGTCGAGGAGCGGACGACATCGCCCTTCGGAACGAGACGGACCCGGTATCCGCGGTCGAGGAGGCGCGCGAGGCCTTCGCTGACGTAGAGGTCGGTGGGGAAGTTCCCTTCCTCGGAGAGGATCGTCCGGCGCCCGGGCCGGAGGGCGAGCGCCGCTGAGAGGACCTTGAAGACGTTGACGGAGGTCGAGTCGGCACAGACGACCTCGCCGGTTCCCGCGCCGACGAGGCGGGCGATCTTGTCGCCCACGCGGCGAGGGAGGTCGATCCACCCGGCGTCGTTCCAGCTCCTGACGAGTCCTTCCCCCCACTCGCGCGAGACGGCTTCGGCGACGCGCGCGGTCGCACCCTTCGGGAGCGCGCCGAGCGAGTTGCCGTCGAGGTAGACGAGGCCGTCGGGAAGGACGAAACGGTCGCGGAAGGGGGCGAGCGGGTCGGAAGCGTCGAGGTGCTCGGCGTCGCGGCGATGGATCACGCGGGAGGGCTCCGTCAGCGCGAGGGTGGGGCCCCCGGCTCGCCGGAGGAGGGCGGCCGCTTTGGCGTCACCCTCTCCTCGAACCCGGGCGGCAGGACGAGGACGACGTCGCCGGGGGCGACGAGCTGCAGGTCCTCGCGGGCGATCCTCTCGACCGCGGCCGGATCCTTCGTCATGCGCGCGACCTCTCTCTCGAGCGACTCGTTCCGCCCGGCGATCGCCGAGACCTCGGCCTGGAGCGCGCCGACCTGCGCCCGCTGCTTCCTCACCTGGAGGAGGCCGCGGTCGCCGGCGAGGAAGAAGACGAAGAGAAGGACCGAGAGGACGAGCGAGAAGCCGACGTAGGAAAGCGGGTGGACGTGCGGACGGTCCGGGCGTGCCGCGGGCCCCGACACCGGCGGCTCGTCGGTGCGCCGCGCGGGGCGGGGAGGCGGCGCAGACCGCCCCCCCGTCCTCGAGACGAGACCCTTCCCTCGGCCCGGAGATCCGCTCGAACCTCAACTCTTCGCCGTGCTCCTCAGTCCTTCTTCACGTCTCTACTTCTTGACCGTCAGGCCGAAGAAGCGGCCGGCGTCGGCGAGCTCCTCCTCGATCCGGAGGAGGCGGTTGTACTTCGCGAGCCGCTCGGAGCGGGAGGCCGAGCCGGTCTTGATGAACATGGAGTTCGTCGCGACGGCGAGGTCGGCGATCGTCGTGTCCTCGGTCTCGCCCGAGCGGTGGGAGACGGCCGTGACGTAGCTGGCGACCTGCGCCATGCGCACCGCCTCGAGCGTCTCCGTGATCGTCCCGATCTGGTTGACCTTCACGAGGAGGCCGTTCGCGATGCCGTCCCGGATCCCCTCGGCGAGGATCTTCGGGTTCGTGACGAAGAGGTCGTCGCCGATGAGGTGGATCTTCGATCCGAGCCGCTCGGTCATCAGCTTCCAGCCGGCCCTGTCTCCCTCGGCGCAACCGTCTTCGATGGAGACGATCGGATAGTCCTTCACGATCGCTTCCCAGAACGCGACCATCTCGGCGGGAGAGAGCTTCAGGCCCTCGCCGTCGAGAACGTAGGTTCCGTCCTTGAAGTATTCGGAGGCGGCCGGGTCGAGGGCGAGGAAGATCTGCTCTCCGGCCTTGTAGCCGGCCTTGCCGATCGCCTCGACGATGACGTCGAGCGCCTCGCGGGCGGTGCCGACGGCCGGCGCGAAGCCCCCCTCGTCGCCGACGGAGGTCGCGAGCCCCTTCTTCTTCAGGATCGACTTGAGCGCGTGGAACGTCTCGGCCCCGGCGCGCAGCGCTTCGCGGTACGACTCGAACCCGGCAGGAATCAGCATGAACTCCTGGTGGTCGAGCGGGTTGTCGGCGTGCGCCCCGCCGTTGACGACGTTCATCATCGGCACCGGGAGAGAGACGGCACCCGTCCCGCCGAGGTAGCGGTAGAGCGGCAGCTCGCACGCCTCGGATGCGGCGCGGCAGACGGCCATCGAGACGCCGAGCGTCGCGTTGGCCCCGAGCTTCGACTTGAACTCGGTGCCGTCGAGGTCGCACATGAGGCGGTCGAGGCCCGCCTGGTCGCGGGCGTCGAAGCCGAGGAGCTCGGGGGCGATCGTCTTGTTGACGTTGTCGACGGCCTTGAGGGTCCCCTTGCCGCCGAAGCGCTTCGGGTCGCCGTCGCGCAGCTCGAGGGCCTCGCGCGTCCCGGTCGAGGCGCCGGACGGAACGCCGGCGCGGCCGGAAGCCCCGGACTCGAGGAGGCACTCGACCTCGATGGTGGGGTTCCCGCGGGAATCCAGGATCTCCCGGGCATGGATCTCTTCGATGGCGTACATGCGGTTCCTTCCTTCCCCGATCGGGGACGGTGACGCTCAGCCTTCCAGGACGTGGCAGCAGGCGTTCGCGAAGGGGAATTCCTCGGCGAGGACGACTCTCCAACCCGATGTTCCGAATCGGATCACTGCAACCGGGCTCCTTCCGGCCCGTAAGATTCTACGGGTGAGAGACCCCCGGTTGGAAACTGCTGTGCGGGCGCTCGCCGCGTTCGTGGCCCTCGCCGCCCTTCCCGTCGTGGCGGCCAGGGACCCCGAGCCGCGCCGGGTCGTGATGTCGAGCCTCGCGCCCGACTACGCCGAGAACGTCCCCGCGGCCAAGGCCGAGCTTCTCAGGGTGATCAACGAGGAGCGGTCGGCGCACGGCGCCCCGGCCCTGGCGTACGACCTCCTCGGGGCGAAAGTGGGGGACGAGTTCTGCGAGGACGCGGCCCGGAACCGGACGTCGGGCCACTGGGACCTCGCCGGGCGCCCGCCGTACCTGCGCTGGGCGCTCGCCGGCGGGATCGACCACCACGCCCAGAACTTCGCGGCCGAGAGCCGCCGCGGCTTCGAGTTCACCGAGCCCCCCGTCGAGCTCCTGAAGGCGATGCACGCGGCCTTCATGGCCGAGAGGCCGCCGGACGACGGCCACCGCAGGACGGTTCTCGACCCGATCTGGACGCACGTCGGCATCGGCTTCGCGATCGTCGGCGGCGAGATGCGGATGACCGAGGAGTACAGCCGGCGCGTTCTCGAGTGGGCCGAGCTGCCCCCGGGGCCGGTGAAGGCGGGGAAGGGGGCGCTCGTCGCGCTGAAGCTCCCGCGCGGCTGGAACGTCGGCGCCGTCGAGGTCGCGTACGAGGAACCTCCGAGGCCGATGTCCAGGTCCGAGATCTCTGCACGGGGCTCCTACGGCCTGCCGCCGGCCTTGCGGACTCTCCGCCCCTATCCCCCGGCCGGGACCCGGTGGGCATCGGGTGAGCCGGGTGACTTCCGGCCGAACGCGAGCGGCAGGGTCGAGCTCGTCGTTGCCCTCGACCGGGGACCGGGGCACTACTACCTCGTCGTCTTCGCCGCGGAAGGCGATGCGATGGGCAGGAAGCTCTTCCCCGTCGCGACGCCGATGGTGACGGCCCGGTAGCGCGGTGAGGCACCTCCTGGTCTCCTCCGCGGACGAGGGGCTCGTCGAGCGGCTCCGGGCCTTCCTTCCGGCCGATGCGGTCCTCTTCTCGGCCCGGGGCGTCGACGGCACGCTCGAGACGCTCTCCCGCTCCTCGCGCGTCGACACCGTGGTCACGGACGACCCGCAGGTCGCCGCGGCGATCCGCGACGAAGTGCCCGGCACGCTCCCGATCGTCCTTCTCCCGCCCGGCACCCCGACCGAGACGGCCCTCCGCCTCCTCCTGCAGAACGAAGAATAAAGCGAAGGGGATGGGGGTCAAAGAACTGGGGGTCAGGTCAAAAACCGTGTATTGTCGCAGACAATACACGGTTTTGGACCTGACCCCGGGGTCCGTTCTGCGTCAGAAGAGGCGCCGGTAGTCCGCGAGGTCCTTCTTCCAGACGAGGACGCCGCAGAAACGCTCGCCCTCGGGGCAGACGGGCTTCGCGCCGGCGCGGGCGCGCAGCCCGCAGGGGGGGAGGAGCCAGCGGCCGATGCGCGGCTCCACCTCCCGCACCTGTTCGGCCTCGTCGAGGGACGCGCGCCAGATCTCCTCCTGTGCGTTGAAGCAGAGGCGCATGGCGAGCTTGTGGCGGAGGCCGGCGAGGTCGGCCGACTCGGTGAAGCGCAGCGCGACGGCGTTCGGGAGAAGGTAGGCGCGAACTCGTCGGGGACGCCGAGGGTGCGAAGGCGCCGGATCGCCTCCCAGGTCCTCTCCATCGTCTCGTCGTAGAGCGCTTTCGCCTCGCCGGGCTCCGCGAGGAGCATCGGGGTGACGTAGTCGGGGTCGTCGGTGAGATAGGCGTGGAGCGTGGGGCGGGAGGCGGGGGTCGTCCGGTGGCGCTGGTCCTGGCTGTCGGCCGTGTGGGAGAGCTTCTTGCGGAAGGTGTAGGCGGGGTGATGCAGGGCCCGTGCGAGCTTGCCGTGGTCGGTGAGGTTGAGCGCCTCGCCCAGGAGAGTATTCCCGGCCGGGTCGATCGCGAGGGCGATCGCCTCGTCGTCGGAGAGGGCTTCGGGAGAGATCCCGACGACCTCCCTGACCGCTTCGGCGAGCAGCTCCTCGTTCCGCGCCTTCCGATCGACGAGGCGCGAGATCCGCCCGCCGAGCCCCGCGTCGAATCGCGCGCGGAACGACGCGTCGCCCGGCCGGTCGGGGCGGGGACCGCCGAAGAGGCGTTCGGCGAGAGCGAACTCGGGCGTCGCCTCGAGCGGCACCGGCTCTTCGAGGACGCCGGCGTAGGCCGGGTCGTGCCGGAGAAGCTCCTGGGTCATCGCCTCCACGACCAGCCGCTGCTCGGTCGGGGCGTCGAACGTCGCCGCGAGGCGCCGGTACCGGAAGAGGGTGACGGCCGAAACGGTGTGGTAGAGCGTCGTGAACGTGGCGACCGGGAGGACGTAGCGGGCCACCTCGAGGGCGCGCTTGCGGATCGCCTTCTCCCAGCGGGCCGGCTGGCTCTCCCGCCCGCGGAACGTGCCGTAGAAGGCCCGCGAGGCCACGGGGACGAGGAGCTCGCCGAGGCGGCGATAGGCCAGGGTCTGCCTCTCGCAGGCGGCGCGGTAGACCTCGAGCGCCTCGCCCGCGAGCGGCGGGACGGCGAACGTCCCCGGCTTCACCTCGACGTAGCGCTGCGAGGTCTGCTCGGAGTTGTAGAAGGGGTGGGCGTGGAGGAAGGACCAGACGAGCTGGCGGCTGACGTTCTCGAGCGTGAACTGGAAGTGCGCGTGCTGGAACGTCGTGTGGTGCCCGGCGAGGTACACGTCCCGGGCCAGGGCGTCGCGCCGCGCGCGGCGGCGCTCCCTCTCGGCGGGGTCGGCGATCGCGTCGCCCGCGACCTCCTCGGGGGTGACGATCCCCTTCGGGCTGTAGCAGGTGCGCGCGGCGGCGACGACGCCGTCGAACGGTCGCCCGAAGGCGTTCACGAGCCTCACGCGGGGCGGGGGGGAAAGGAACCCAGGCACGCGGCGGGAGTCTAGCGAGGATCCGCAGAATTGAACCGGCCCCTCGCCGGGCCTATAGTGGCCTGTTGGGGGCTCCGCGATGCTGAAGCTCAACCGCATCGTCGACTACGGCATTCTCGTCCTGACCGAGATCGCGCGCCGCAACGCGTGCGTCTCGACCACCGAGCTTGCCGCCACGTACGGCGTTTCCGCGACGATCGTCGCCAAGGTCCTGAAGAGGCTCGCCCGCGCGGGCCTCGTCACGTCGGAGCGTGGGAGCCGTGGCGGCTACCGCCTGGCCCGGCCGGCCGGAGAGGTGACCCTCCGGTCCATCGTCAACGCCCTCGAGGGGCCGATCTCGCTGACGTTCTGCTCGAGCGGAACGTCGACTGGCCGCTGCCGGACGCGCCCCTTCTGCGTGGCGACCGACGCGATGCGCCGGCTCAACCACCTGGTGAACGGGGCGTTCGAAGCCGTGTCGCTCGAGGACATCCTCAGGTCGCCGGAGTCGCAGCGCCAGTCGGCGGCGGTCGCCGCGCCGTGAGCCGCCGGCGGCCCGTCTACCTGGATCACCAGGCGACGACGCCGCTCGACCCGCGTGTCCTCGAGGCGATGCTCCCCTGGCTCACGGGGGACTTCGGGAACGCCGCCTCCCGCCAGCACGCCTTCGGCTGGGCCGCCGAGAGCGCCGTCTCGTCCGCACGCGAGGAGATCGCGGCGGCCCTCGGCGCCGAGCCCGCGGAGATCGTCTTCACGTCCGGCGCGACCGAGTCGAACAACCTCGCGATCCTCGGCGCCGCCAGGGCCGCCCGCGGTCGGGGAGACCACGTCGTCACCTCCGCCGTCGAGCACCGGTCCGTTCTCGACCCTTGCCGGCAGCTCGCCGCGGAGGGGTTCGAAGTGACGGTTCTCGCACCGGACGAGACGGGGCGGATCGCGGTGGAGGCGGTCGCCGCGGCGCTGAAGGACCGGACGATCCTCGTCTCGCTGATGGCGGCCCAGAACGAAGTCGGGACGCTCAACCCGGTGGCGGAGATCGGCGCGCTCTGTGGTTCACGCGGCGTCCTCTTCCACACCGACGCCGCGCAGGCCCTCGGGAAGGTGCCGTTCGACGTGAGTTCCGGCGTCGCGCTCGCCTCTCTCAGCGCCCACAAGCTCCACGGCCCGAAGGGAGTCGGTGCGCTCTGGGTGAGGGGCCGGCCGCGGGTGGCCCTCGCGCCCCTCGTGTTCGGCGGCGGACACGAGCGAGGCCTCCGCTCGGGGACCCTGAACGTACCGGGGATCGCCGGCTTCGGTGCGGCCGTCCGGCTCGCGTCCCGGGAGCGCGACGTCGAGGCGGCGCGCCTGGTCGCTCTGCGAGACCGGCTCGACGGGGCGATCCGTGGCGCGCTCGACGGCGTCACCCTCAACGGGCACCCGGTCGAGCGGTTGCCGGGCAACCTGAGCCTCTCTTTCGCGGGCGTCGACGGGGAGCGCCTCATCACGGCCCTTCGAAACCTCGCGGTCTCCTCGGGGTCGGCCTGCACGACGGCGTCGGCCGAGCCGAGCCACGTCCTGCGGGCGCTCGGCGTCCCGGACGCCCTCGCCAAGGCGACGATCCGGTTCGGTCTCGGCCGGTTCACGACGGTGGCCGAGGTCGACTTCGCGGCGTCGGAGGTCGTCGAGGCCGTCCGCCGCATCCGGTCTGAGATGGCGTCGCTCTCGGCATAGAATCGTTCTGAACCGTATGCCTTCGCGACCCCTCCTCGCCTGCGTGGCGCTGCTGGCGCTCCACCCGCGGACCGTCGCCGGTCAGTACGACCGGACCGTGCCGACGCCCGCGCTGCGCAGGTCGAGCCCGACCGCTGTACCCCGGTGGGGTCCGTCCCCTGCGCCGACCCCGCCGTGGGCACCGTCCCCAGTGCCGAGCCCGCCCTGGCATCCGGTTCCGAGCCCGCCGCCTGCCGTAACGCCGTTGCCTGCGGTCACTCCTCTGCCGGCGGCCACCTCGACGCCGCGCCCGACCCCGACGCCGATCCCGCCGGGAAACGTGCGGGTGAAGGTCCTCGTGACCGGAGCCGACGGAAAGGCCGCTCCCTCAGCCGACGCCGTCGCCTGGTTTCCCGGCCTGCGCGGCGCGTCCCCGGCAGCGCGTCCCCGGATGGCCTCGCGTGAGAAGAGGTTCGAGCCGCGCGTCCTGGCGGTCCCGAAGGGATCGGCCGTCACGTTCCCGAACTACGACAAGATCTTCCACAACGTCTTCAGTCTCTCGGAGACCTCGCCGTTCGACCTCGGTCTCTACCGCAACGGGGCCGCGCGGGAGACGAGCTTCGAGAAGCCGGGCGTCGTCCGCGTCTACTGCAACATCCACCCCCAGATGGCGGCCTACGTCGTCGTCGTCGACGGGAACCTCTACGCCCAGGCCGGAAAAGACGGAATCGCTCTCGTGTCCGGCGTCCCGGCCGGCCGCCAGACCCTGAAGGTCTGGGAGGAGCGGGGTGGCGAGTGGAGCGGGACGGTCGCTGTCCCGGCGGGCGGCACGATCGAGGTCACCGTTCCCTTCGACGCGTCGCAGTGGAAAGAGCAACCCCACAAGAACAAGCACGGGAAGAACTATCCCCCGCCGGACGACGATGAAAACCGCTACTGAAGACTCCCTCTCCGAATCCGCCCCCACCGTGGTCGCCCCTCGCGCCGGCGCCTCCGGTCCGCTGAGCGCAGGTCTCGGCGGCGCGCGTCTGGCGGCGAAAGGGCTTCGCCTGAAGACGCAGTACTTCCTTTCGGCCGCGCTCCTCGTCGTCGTCACGCTCGGCCTCGCGGTGGCGATCGCGACGTGGCGTGCGAACCAGATCGCGGAGGAGAGCATTCGGACCGCCCTGCGCAAGATCCCGGGCGACGTCGCGTTCTACCGGACGGGCCTCGAGTCGCAGCTGAAGGCGACGCTGAGGTCGGTGGCCGAGGAGCCGGGAATCAAGGCGATCTTCGACTCTCCCGTCGGGACCGTCTGGGACACCGCAAAGGACAAGGCCCAGATCCTGAACGCGCGGACGTTCTTCTTCTTCGACCGCGGGGGCGTCCTCGTGGCGCGCAGCGACCGGACCCCCGTCGAGGAGGAGAGACGCTCGTTCCGCGAGGTCGCGTGGGTGGCCGAGCCGCTCGACTCCTGGACGGAGTCGGCCGCGACGATCCGGGAGGGGAAGACCCTCGCCATCGTCGCCGCGGCGCCGGTCGTCGCGGGCGATCCCCAGAAGGGGGAGGCCCGCCTCGTCGGCGTCGTCGCCGCGTCGATTCCGCTCGACGAGGCGCGCGCGCGGGAGCTCCGGGATCTGACGGGCGGGCAGGTCGCCTTCGTCGCCGACACGGCGAAGAAGGGGGCGCCTCCGCAGCTCGAGATCGGGGCGGCGACCGACGACTTCGGGGGCGACATGCTCGTCCCCGCCCTGAAGGGCGACCCGTCGGTCCTGGCGAAGCTCTTCCGGGAGGGGGCGGAGGTGGGGCCGCTCGATCTCGTCGTGAGCGGCGAGCGGCGGGTCGTGAAGGCGATCCCGGTTCTCTCCGCGTCCGGCGAGGCCCTCGGCGCGGTCGTCGTCTCGCGCTCGCGCGAGGAGGAGACGGCCGCCTTCCGGAAGATCCGCGAGACGCTCCTCCTCGTCGGCCTCGGCGTCCTCGTCGTCTCGATCCCGGTCAGCTTCCTCCTCGGGGGCCGGATCGCCCGGCCGCTGCAGCAGCTGGCCGCGGGCGCCATCGCCGTCCGGGACGGCAACCTCGACGTGAAGCTCCCGTCGGGAGGGAGCGGAGAGGTGGGCCTGCTCGCGCGCGCCTTCGAGGCGCTCGTCGGCGAGCTGCGTGAGAAGCGCCAGCTGGAGGAGCTCCTCGCCGAGATGCGCCGCAGGCCTGCCGACGCCACCCGCGGCGTCGCGCCGACCTCGGTGACTTCCGCCGCGACCGTTTCACCCGGGGGCGCCCGCGCCGCCGCCTCCGGCCCGCGCCTCGGCACCACGTTCGCCGGGAGGTACGACGTCCTCTCGGTTCTCGGCCGCGGGGGGATGGGCGCGGTCTACCAGGTCCTCGACCGGGAGCTGGACGAGGAGGTCGCGCTGAAGGTGCTGACCCCGGAGGCCTTCGCGGAAGGGACGCAGGCCGTCCAGACGCTCAAGCAGGAGATTCGCCTCGCCCGCAAGATCACCCACCCGAACGTCGTGAGGACGCACGACCTCGGCGAGGCCGACGGCCTCCGCTTCCTGACGATGGAGTACGTCCCCGGAACGACGCTGCGCGAGCTCCTCGACCGGCGCGGCGCAGTGGCCCTCGCCCCCGGCCTGCAGATCGCCAAGCAGCTCTGCCGCGGGCTCACCGCGATCCACGAGGCGGGAATCATCCATCGCGACATCAAGCCGCAGAACATCATGGTCCTGCCGAACGGCGTCGTGAAGGTGATGGACTTCGGCATCGCGCGGACGGCCGACGGGTCCGACCACGCGTCCCTCGACGGGCTGACGGTGGGGACGCCGCACTACATGAGCCCGGAGCAGGCGCTCGGGCGCGACCTGGACGCCCGGAGCGACCTCTACACCATCGGCGTCGTCCTGTTCGAGCTCTTCACCGGGCAGCGCCCCTTCCTCGGCAAGGAGGCGGCGGAGGTGATGCACAAGCACGTCTCCGCCGAGCCGCCGCGGCCGGGCTCGCTGCGTCCCGACCTGCCCGACTACCTCGAGAGGCTCATCCTCGCCTGCCTGGCCAAGCGGCCCGATCGCAGGCCCGCGAGCGCCGCCGATCTCTACGCCGCGCTGACCCGGATCGTCGCGTAAGGAGCGGACCCGGACGGCGCCGTCAGCGCGCGGGCCGCCGGGCGGCCCGCCGGGGAACGGCTTCGGCCTTCGGCGCCTTTCGGCGCGGAGCACGCCGCACGGAGAGCTGGGCTTCCAGCTCGGTGATGCGCGCCTTCAGGCTCTCGACGTCGTCCGGCCTGGTCGAGGTCGCCGCGGTCTCGGGCCTGCCCGGGCCCCCCTGTGCCGCCTTCTGCCGGAGCGTCTCCAGCGTCCTCTCGAGGAACGGCAGGGCGTGGGCGAGCGGCGTGAAGACCTCCTTCGCCCCTCGCTGCGCCGAGAGCGCGGCGTCGGAGTACCAGGAGAGGAAGTCGCGGAAGGCCCGGTCGGAGGTGACGATCAGCTCGCGCAGGAACGGGAGCGGCAGCTCGCCCTTCTTCTGGCGGGCGTCCTCGTGAATGATCTGCGTGAGGATCACCCGCGTGATGTCCTCGCCCGACTTCGCGTCGACGACCTGCACCTCGGCCCCCTCGCGGACCATCTGGGCGATCTCGGGGAGGTTGACGTAGCGGCTCGACGACGTGTCGTAGAGACGGCGGTTCTCGTACTTCCGGACCACGATCGGCTGGCTCATCACGTTCCCTCCGGGGTGCAGGCCTCGGATTGTAGGACCGGTGGGCCGGAGGGCCGAAGGTCGTCGTGGAGCCGTGGCGGAAGATGCGCGTGACCGCGGAGGCCGCCCTCCGTAAACTGAGCGTTCGTTCCGTGCGTCCCAGGAGATGCCCGCGGCGGACCGCCGCAGGAAGCCCATGGAGGTCCTCGTGACTCGAACCCGTCTGGCCGTCGCCCTTCTGGCGTTCGTCTTCGTCCTCCCGGGCCCGTCCGCTTCCGCGGGAACGCTGAGCGGCACCGTCGCGATCGACGGCAAGCCGGCCGCCGCGATCGTCTCGGCGATCCCGTTCGAGGAGCCGCTGGAGAAGGCGCGCCGCCAGGCGCGGGGCGAGGCCGAGCCGAAGGCGCTCGCTTCGGTGACGGCCGGGTCCGGCGGGGCGTTCGCCCTCACGGTTCCCGCCGCGCCCGGGAAGGAGGTCCTCTACCGCGTCCGCATCGCCGCGAAGGGTGCCATCGCGGCAGAGCTCGAGGGCATCTACGACGCATCCGAGACGGACGAGCTCGGCGAGCTGCCGCTCCGGAAGGCCGAGGCGCTGGCGGGGCGCGTCACAGGGCCGGGGGGCAGGCCGGTCGCCGGGGCGCGCGTCACGCTGACGGCGCGGGGGCGCTTCGACGGCTCTTTCGGTCTCAGCCCCGTCCCCGAGGAATCGAGCACGGGCGCGGACGGGACGTTCCGCTTCGAGAATGCGGCGTCCGAGCGCAACGAGCTGCTCGTCGTGGCGGACGGCTTCGCGCCGGCGCACCTGAGCGGGGCGAAAGGGGGCGCTCAGAGCCGGGCCATCGCCCTGGTGGCGGGGGCGCCTCTGTCCGGGAGCGTGAAGAAGAGGGACGGCAAGCCTGCGGCCGGTGCGCTCGTGCGGTACGAGGGGGACGGGCTCGAGACCCGCTGGGTCGAGGTCGGCGCCGACGGCACCTTCCGTCTCGCCGATCTTCCTTCCCGCCGCGGGAGCGTCGTCGCCGACGCCGGGGACGACGGATTCGCCGAAGCTCCCGGCGTGACGCCCGTGCCGGGCGGGAAGCCGGTCGTGCTCGCGCTCGCCCCGCCGACGGTCCTCGAGGGGCGGACGCTCGACGTTGCCACGCTGAAGCCCGTCCCGCGCGTGAAGCTGACGGTCTCCTCGGGCCCGGGCCGGCTCGTGGCGCGCTCGGGGGCCGACGGACGCTACCGGCTGAAGGGGCTACGGCCCGCGGACGTGACCGTTCGCGCGGACGAGCCCGCGCACGTCCGGTGGACGCGCGCGAACGTCCGGCTCGAGAAAGGGGCGACGAAGGTCCTCGACGTCCCGCTCACGCGCGGCGCGTCGCTCTCGGGGCGGGTCGTCGACGAGGACGGCGGGCCGGTGGCGGACGCGAGGGTCCGTCGTCTCCGGCGGCGACAGCCCGTTCCGCCTGGTGATGCGGGCCTGGGCGGGCGACACGGGAGCGAGGATCCGCTCGCGCGCCGACGGAACCTTCTCCGTCTCGCGTCTCCCACCGGGCGAGAACCAGCGGATCGACGTGCAGCACCCGGACTACGAGAAGGGAAAGCTCGGGGGAATCTCGCTCGTGGCCGGCGGAACGCGCACGGGAGCAATCGTCACCCTGCGGCGCGGCCTCGTTCTGACGGGGACGGTGAAGGACCTCGAGGGCAATCCGATCGCCGGCGTCGAGGTGGCGCTCTCGCAGTCGCGCGTCGTCCGCTCCTCCAGCGGAGGACGAATGATGCAGATGAGCTTCGGCGGCGTCTCGGAGATCGCCCTCGGCGAAGAGCGGTGCCGACGGGCGCTTCGAGCTGAAGGGGATTCCCGCCGGCGACTGGGCGTTCAGCGCGAAGGCGCCGGGCCGGGCGACGGAGGTCGTCGACCCGCTGAGGCTCGTGCGCGACACGCATCCCGAACCGGTCGACGTCGTGCTCTCCCCGGGGGCGGCGATCGCGGGCTTCGTCCTCCGCAAGACCGGTGGGGGCGCAGAGGGCTACCTCGTCATACCCCGGCTGTCCGGCAAGGCGCCGACGGGAGGTTTCGGGTCGGTCGCGATGCCGACCGGGCCGGACGGGGCGTTCTTCCTCGACGGCCTGAAGGCCGGGGAAGCCTACGACCTGCAGCTCTTCGCCGTGGCCCTCGCGGGGGGGCCCGGGCCGCTGAAGCGAGGCATCGTGGCGCCCGCGGCGGACGTCGAGTGGATCGTCGAGGGGGCCGGCCGGATCGAGGGTGTTGCGGTCGACGGAAGGACCGGTCAGCCGCTCACGTCGTTCGACGTCTCCTTCCAGGCGGATCGTCCGGGTTTCGGGGGCGGCAACGTGATGCGTGCCGGGCGGCGGGCCGGAGGCCGCGGTTTCGGAGGCGCGGGCGAGGCGGTCGCCGTCGAGGCCCCGGACGGCCGTTTCGCCATCGAGGACGTCCCTGCCGGGAAGTGGCAGGTCGTCGTGACGGCGAAGGGGTACCAGGCCGGTCGGGCCGGTGGCGTCGTCGTAGAAGAGGCGACGACGACGGACGGAGTCGAGATCCGGGTCCCGCCCGGAAGCACGCTGAAGGGGCGGGTCACCGACGCGAGGTCCGGGCGGGGCGTCCCGGAGGCGACGGTAGGGATTTCCGGAGAAACCGGCGGTGCGGCGTTCCCGGCGTCAGGCTTCGGCGGCGACCTCGTCACCGACGTCGACGGCCGGTTCGAGGTCGAGGGGCTCGCCCCCGGCAAGGTGACCGTCTCCGTCCAGCACGCCGACTACACGGACCGCACGGAGAACGTCGACCTGAAGGAAGGGGGGAGCAGCGTCGAGGTCGCCCTCTCGCGCGGAAGCTCCCTCGGGGGCGTCGTCCTCTCCGAGACGCGGCAGCCCGTGCCGGGGGCCGAAGTGGCGCTCGAAGGGGCGAACGCGCCGGGGCGCGGATTCGGCGGCGGCGAGTCGGCCACCACGGACGCCTCCGGGCGGTTCCGCTTCGACCATCTTTCGCCCGGACGCTTCACGCTCCGCGCGAGCGTTCCCGGCCAGACGACGGAGCCCGTGGAAGCGATTCTCGTGGCAGGGGAGACGAAGGAGGACGTCACGCTCGTCCTCGCCGGAGGCGCGACGATCCGCGGCGTCGTCTCGGGCCTTCCCGACGCGTCCCGCGCCGGGGGTGAGCGTCAACGCGAACGGTCCCCGTGAGTACTGGGCGTCCGCGCGGACGGGCGCCGACGGGCGGTTCGAGCTGGCCGGCGCGCCGGCCGGCACGATCTCGCTCCGCGCCACCGCGGGAGACTTCCTCGCGGGGTCGACCCGGTCGGCGACCGGGAGCGTGACGATCGCCGAGGGGCAGAGAGAGGCCGAAGCCGAGGTCGTCTTCGAGGGGACCGGCGCGCTCGCGGGGCGCGTGACGCGCGGCGGGCAGCCGGTGGCGGAGGCGAGGGTCTTCGTGGGCGGCGGCCGTGGTTCCTCGTCGGGCTCGGCGCGGACCGACGAGAGCGGCTCCTACCGGATCGAGGGGATCACGCCCGGCGATTACACCGTCAACGTCCAGGGCGCGCCGGGGTCGGGAGGACGCACGGTATCGAAGGAGCTCCGGATCGACGGGGAGGCCTCGCTCGACGTCGACCTGCCGATGGCACGCCTCTTCGGCGTCGTGGTCGACGGCTCGACGAAACAGCCCCTCGCCGATGCCCGGATCACGGCGGCCCTCGACGGCACGCCATCGGCTCGCCCGGGCTTCGCGACCTCCGACTCGAACGGCCGCTTCTTCGTCGACGACGTGGAGCCTGGAGCCTACAAGCTCACCCTTCGCCGTTCCGGCTACCAGGAGGCCAGCGACAACGCCTCGGCGACGGAGGACGGGGGCGACGCGGGGACGATCGAGATGACCCGGGGCGAGGGGCTCGAAGTCCGCGTGAGGGACGGGATCTACCAGATTCCGCTCCGCTCGGCCAACGTCAGGGTCAAGGACGGAGCGGGCGCGAACGTCACCTCCACGTGGCTCTCGCTCGACGGCGACGGCAAGGGCGAGATCTCTTCGCTCAGGCCCGGCAGGTACTCGCTCGTCGTCGGCTCGAACGGCTACGCGACGCAGGTCCTCGAAGGGGTCGTCGTCCCCGGCGCCCCTCTCCCGGTGGCGCTGACGCCAGGGGGGAGCGTCGAGATCCTCCCGGGCGAGGCGTCGCGGGCGAAGGGGAGCGCGACGCTTCGGAACGCCCTCGGGCAGCCGCACCCTTACCGCTCGTGGGGCAACGAGGGGCACGTCACCCTGCCCGCGGCCGGTACCGAGCTCCTCGAGAACCTCGCCCCGGGCAGCTACACCCTGGCGGTCGAGGGCGTCGCGCCGAAGGCCTTCACGGTCACGGAAGGGGGAAGGACGGTCGTCGAGCTGCCGTAGGGGCGGCGGGCAAGAGGGCGACGGGAAAGGCAGTAGGGCGTCGGGGAGTTGCCGCTGCGTGCGGGGTCCCTGCTAGGATTCGCGCACTCGCCGGAAGGAGATCTCCCATGCGCGCTCGAGCCCGCCGCACGTCGCTGTCCATCGTTCTCGCGCTATTCGCGACCACGTCTCTCCCGGCGCCTGCGCAGGAAGGGGGCGGGCTCTCGACGGGAGACGGCCGATTCCGATTGAAGGGCGAGGTCAAGCTCCACTTTCGCGACTCGAAGAACTACTACGTAAAGGTCGGCCGGATGCAGGGCGTCGACGTCTTCGAGGCCACCGTCGATCCGGGCGGCTCGTTCGAGGTCTCGACGGTCAACCTGATCGGCGAGGGGGAGCTGACCAAAGGGCTGAAGGCCAAGGTCGAGATCCACTTCATCGACCTCTACAACCGCAACCCGACGTCGACGGCGGACGCGGTGAGGGTCCGCGAGGCGTGGCTGCGCTTCGGCAAGCGGGTCGACGGGCTGAAGGCCTTCGACGGCACGAGCCTCTACGTCCAGGCGGGGAAGGCGCCCCGCTTCGCCAAGCAGCTGACGCGGCGCCTGGAGAGCTACGGTCTCTGGGGGACGGCCGTGAATCGTTTCGAGGAGATCGGTGTCGAGGCGGGCGGGAGTCTCGGCAAGGTCCTCTACTGGCGCGCGGCGGGGGCCAACGGGAACCCCGTCTTCCTGCGCGACCCGAACGCCCTGGCGGGGGACAACGGCACGCCGGAGCGAGAGGATCTCTCGCGTCTCGACGACGCGCCGTACGGCACGGGCTTCCCCATCCTCTACGACGCGCAGGCGAACGACACGCGCCTCGACGGCGGCTTCCAGGCCGGCGGCGGTCTCGGCTTCCGTGTCGTGTCCCAGGACGGAAGGCGCGGGCTCGACGTCCTCGGATGGATGTACCACCGCCAGCTCGCCGACCGGCTCGCGATCGAGGGGACGGTCTACGGCGGCGACCTCGACCTTCTCGACGACGTTCCTCCCGGGACCGCCGGCTGGATCGACGGCCGCGACAAGACCGAGGCAGGAGTGAACGTCGAAGCGCGCTGGGAGCGCTTCTCTCTCTTCGGCCAGTACGTCTACCAGGACCTCGCGGGCCTGGTACGCCGCGGCTACGAAGTGGAGGCGGCCTGGCGCATTCCGCTGAACGGCCTCTTCGCCGTCGGCGACCAGCCCTGGTTCAACTGGATCCAGCCCGCCGTCCGCGTCTCGCGGATCGACAACGCCTTCTCCACGCCCGCCGGCTTCCTCGCCCCGTCCTTCGCGTGGGACTGGTCGAAGTTCGACGTCGGCTTCCGCGCCGGCATCGTCCGGAACGTCGACCTGACCGTCGAGTACGCCCGTCACGACATGCGGACGAAGGCCGCCGTCGTCCACCCCGACGAGTTCCTCGTCACGCTCCGAGCCGGGTTCTAGGCGCCTCCGGGGCCCCGGCCCCGATCTCGTGCCAGGCGTGCAGTCGTGTATTGTTGAAAACAATACACGACTGCACGCCTGGCACGGGGGGCTACTCCGGGGTCTACTCCGGGACGACCTGGAGCGACCCCTCCTCGACCCAGTGGACGAGGAGGCGGCGGACGCGGAAGGCGTCGGTGGCGAACACGCCTTCGCATTCGGTGGCGGTCGCCCCCTGGGAGACCCTCGCCCAGACCGCGGACAGGAGCTTCGGATCGTCCTCCTGCGGAAGGCGGGTCGGCTTCGACCCCGTGGGGCGCAGGCGCGCGCCGTCGGGGATGAGCGCAGCGGAGCGCTGCAGCTCGTCGTAGCGGCGCATCCCCTCGAGGAGAAGGCCCATGACGGGCTGTGGCGTGGGGAGGTTGGCGTCCTCGGGCCGCAGCGAGGCGGCGCGGGCGAAGGCGAAGGACGCCGCTGCGGGCCTTTCGAGAAGCTGGTGGAAAGCGTCGACGCCGCGGAGCGTCCCGGACGCGGCGCCCCTCACGTGCCCCCCTTCGAACGCCACCCCGCCGATCTCCGAGCCGCGACCGTCCTTGAGCGTGAGCATCCCCGTCGCCTGTGTCTGCTCGAGGGTCTGGAGAAGGGTGGGAAGGCCGAAGACCTCGAGGTCTCCCGCGAGGCTGGCGGGCCCGGGAGACTCGGCGGCCTTGCGCGGCTGCTCGAAGAAGGCGAGGGCCTTCTTCGCCTCGCGGCCGAATTCCCGGTCGGGGTACTTGCGGGCGATCTCCTCGAAGAGACGCTGGACCGGCGGTGCGGGAGTCCCCGAAAGGGCCTTCACGAGGTGCCGCGCCTCGGCGTCGGCGCTGCCGCTGGAGGACAGGACGAAGCCGAGGACCTTGACCGGCAGCACGCTGCGCAGCGCCTTGAGAAGGCGGTCGACGAGGTCCTCCTGCGAGGACAGGTCGTGTCCGCCGAGGTGGCCGAGCCGGACGACGGAGCCGGAAGGCCCGACCGCGCCCTTCAGGCCGTGGTCGACGATGGCCCGGAGGGTCGCGGGGGTCCCCTGCCGGGCGAGGGCGCTGCAGGTCTTGTCGAGGAGCTGGAGGAGGTCGGGCGGTACGACCGCACCCGCCTTCGCCACTGTCGACTCGAGCTGCGAGAGGCGGGCCACGAGAATCTGCTCGGCCCTTTCGTGCCGCGTCTGCGCCAGGTTCGCGAGCGCCTCCTTGACGAGGGGCACGGGCTGCGAGGGTTCCGAGAGGCGGAAGAGAAAGTCGATCTCGCCTTCAGACGGGGCCTCCGCGGTCCTGGGGACCTTCCGAAGCACGTAGAGGAGATTCCGCAGGAAATACCAGTCGGTCTCGTCCGCCGGAACCGAAGCGGCCGCGGAGAGCTTCTCCAGCGCGGCGTCGCGCGCGGGAGGTCCGTGCACCTCGAGGAGAGAGAGGAGGAGCCGGCGCCCGTCCCGCTTCCTTTCCTCGCGAAGCGACTCGAGGAGCCCGGCGGGGCGCAGTGCCGGGAAGAAGTCGAGGATGGTCTTGAGGCCGAAGTGGTTCTCGGGCTTCTCGGCGTAGGCGCGCATCCGGGCCGCGTCGAGGGTTTCGTGAGAGCGCGCACGCATCGCCTGGGCGACCGGCTTCTCGACCCTCTCCCGCCGGATCACCTGCTCGGCGAGGCTGAAGAGGGTCACCGCCCTGCCGAGGTTGCCCTCGTTGAACTGCTCGATCCCCGCCTGGACCATCTCGCGGAAGCGCTTCGCCCCCTCCTCGGCGCCAGGCGCGAGGGTGACGAGGCGCCTCATCGCCCCGACGACGCTCCCGCGCGCGCCCGGGCCGATCGTCTCGTCCGCGTCGGGGTTCACCGGCACGCCCCACCCCGGGAGGCTCTCCGAGAGCTTGCGGAACAGGGCGTCTCCCGTCGGGACGTCGACGCCGATGCGGGAGAGCCGGGCGAGGTTCTCCTCGAGCTCGCGGCTCGAACGGGACGCGGTGGCGGCCGTCGCGAGCAGCTGGGCGGTCAGCGCGTCCGACGGCTTCCTCCCACCCTCCTTCGGAAGCGACTTTTCGAGCCGTTCGACGAGGAGGCCGAAGCGCGCGAGGCCGCGAGCCACGTCGTCGGTGGTCGCCTGCGGCCCCGCCGGGGACGCGAGGGAGGCGGCCGCGGAGGGGGCGGCTCCGGCGGCGGTCGGCGGTGCGTCCGCGGGGCGCCCGCGCGAGGCCAGCGGCTGCTCCGTGCCGACCTGGCGGTAGATCGTCTCCACCGGAGAGGTGAGGACGGTGGCCGCGCTGCCGAGGCGGGAAACGTTGTCGCGCAGGAGGCCGCGGTCCTCCTCGGGGCAGAAGGTCTCCAGGAGCGGAAGGATGCCGCCGAGGAGCCGGAGGGCCTTGTCGGTCGGGACGAGCTTGAGCTCGGCGAGGAGGTGGATCTTCTTCAGCGCGTGGAAGAGGTAGTCGGACACGGGCAGGCTCGCGGTGCGGCCCTGGTACTGGGCGGCCGTCCAGCCCCGGATCTGCTCGGCGACGAGGACGGGAGGCTGCGAGGCGAGGAGCTCCACCGAGCCGGCGACCATCATCGGCGGCAGCGTGTCGGACAGGTACTGCGAAAGCTCCAGGAGAGCTTCCTGAACCTCCGGACTGACGGGGGTGGGCTCCAAGTTCGGTTCCGCCTCCTGCGAGGGGGCGATTGTACCGGCCGCCCCCGGCGGAGCCGGCCTACGCCCGGCCGACGAACTCGTGGGTCTCGGTGTGGACCTTGACCCGGTCTCCCTCCTTGATGAAGAGAGGCACGCGGACCTCCAGGCCCGTCTCCAGAGTGGCCGGCTTCGTCGCGCCGCCGCTGGACGTGTCTCCGCGGAAGCCCGGCTCGGTGTAGGTCACGGTCAGCTCCACGTGGGACGGGAGCTCGAGGTCGATCGGGTGTCCATTGAACTTGAGGAGCCCCACGATCGTGTTCTCGACGAGCACGAGCCTGTTCTCTCCGACCATGTCGGGCTGGAGCGTGAGGGTCTCGAACGACTCCTGGTCCATGAAGTGGAAGCCCTCGCCGTCGGAGTAGAGGTAGGTCGCGTCGACCTTGCCGAGGTCCGGCTCCTTGAACTTCTCTCCCGCCTTGAACGTCTTGTCGAAGACGGCCCGCGTGATGAGGTTGCGCATCTTGACGCGCACGAGGGTCTGGCCGCCTCGCGCCGTGGGGGTGGAGATGGAGACGTCGAGGCAGGCGTAGGGCTCGCCCTCGTGCTCGAAGAAACTCTTGCGCTTGATCTCGATGGCTTCGATGAGAGCGGCCATGGGGTCCTCTTCGTGACGGCGTCGGCGCACCCCCGGAATCCGGGGCCCGCCGCGGGGCGTCATTCTAGGCGTATCCCCGGCCCGAGACGGTGCCAGGCGTGAAATCGTGTATTGCAGCTGCAATACACGATTTCACGCCTGGCACGGAATCGGGGGCGGAATCGGGGGTAAGTCGTGGATTACCGGTCCGCGGGGGGCTCCCCGATAATCCCGTTCGTGCAGGGCCGGAGGGACCCCCTCCTCGACAAGGTCGCCGCCGCGCCCTCCGTGGCGAACCTTCTGACGCGCCTCGAGGCCCGGGTCCTCGAGGATGCCCCGGGAGGGGTGTCGCTCGTCGGCGCCCCGCCGGGACTCCTGCCCTACCTCTTCGGGGCCTCGTCGGCCGCGCTCGGGCTGAGGTGGGCCGTCGTCTGCGCGCACGAGAGGGATGCTGCCGCGCTCCATCGCGACGCGGCCTCGGTCCTGGGGCCGGAGCGCGTCGCCTTCTTCCCGGCGCCGTCGTTGACGCCGTACCAGGGAATCCCGCCGTCGCTGAAGGTGCGGCGCGAGGAGTACGGGGCGCTCGCCCGCCTCGCCGAGGGAAACGTCGACTTCCTCGTCGTCCCGGCCCGGGCGCTCCTGCGGATCCTCCCGGGGCCCGACGACGTGAGGCGCCGGAGCCTCGTCGTGGCGCCGGGAGAGCGCATCGAGGTGGGGCGCCTCGTCGCCGCGCTCGTCGCGGAGGGTTACGCCCGGGCCGACCTCGTCACCGAGTGCGGCGACCTGGCCGTGCGAGGCGGCCTCGTCGACGTCTTCCCCCCGAACCTCGCCGAGCCGGTCCGGATCGAGCTCGGGTTCGAGGAGGTGGAGTCGGTCCGGACGTTCGACCCCGACACGCAGCGGTCGACGGGAACCCTCGCGCGCGTTCTCCTGCCTCCGATGTCGGCGACGCCCGACACCCCGAAGAGCCGCGAGAGGGCTCTCGCGGTCCTGGCCGCCTGCCGGGTGGAGGACGACGAGCCGCCCGTCCCGCGGGATCCCGACGCCCCGAGGAAGAACGACGGTCTCGAGGAGCTCCTCCCGCTCCTCCACGCCGGCGAGACCCCCGCCTCGATCCTCGACCACGCCCGCTCCTTCGCCCTCGCGGTCGACGACCCCGAGGGCGTGGCCGAGGAGCTCGCCCGCGCCGCGGACCTCCTCCGCCTCGACTACGAGAAGGTGAGGAAGCAGGGGAAGTCCCTCCCGGACCCCATCCGCCTCGCGGGGGACGCCGACCGGATGGCGGAGCTCGTGCGCGGACGCGCGCTCGTCGCCTTCGCGGCGGCGGTGCCGGCGGGAGAGACGCTCCTCGTGGGGGCGGAAGAGGTCCTCTCGTTCGAGGATCGGCTCCCCGACGTACCGCGCGAGATCGAGCGGGCGCGGCGCGACGGCCTCTCCGTCGTCCTGGCGGCGCCCACGAAGGGGGAGCGCGAGCACCTCGCGCGGATCCTCGCCGAGTACGAGATCGCGTTCGCAGGGGCCGAGGGAGACGCGACGGCGCCGCTGGCGCCGGGCGCCTGCCGCCTCCTCGACGGCGGCCCGGCGTCGGGCTTCCTCTTCCGTCCGGGGGGGCTTCTCGTCCTCACGGCCACCGACGTGCTCGGCGAGCCTCGCGCCGCCGCCCCCAGGCGAAGGGCCGCCTCCGAGGCGTTTCTCTCGGACCTCAGGGACCTGAAACCGGGGGACTTCGTCGTTCATGGCGAGTACGGCATCGGCCTCTTCCGCGGCCTCGTGACGATCCAGGACGTCGGCGTCGCCCGCGAGATGGTCGACCTGCGTTACGCGGGCGACTCCCGGCTGCTCGTCCCGGTCGAGAGGCTCGATCTCCTCCAGAAGTACCAGAGCGGCGGCGACGGGCCCGCTCCGCCCCTCGACAAGCTCGGCGGTACCGGCTGGGCGAAGCGCAAGGCGTCGGTCCGAAAGGCCGTCAAGGACATCGCCGAGCAGCTCCTGAAGCTCTACGCGCGCCGCGCGACGACGCCGGGGCACGCCTTCTCCAAGGACTCGCCGTGGCAGAAGGAGTTCGAGGAGGCGTTCGAGTTCACGGAGACGCCCGACCAGCTCGGCGCGATCCGGGACATCAAGCGCGACATGGAGTCGGAGAAGACGATGGACCGGCTCCTCTGCGGCGACGTCGGCTACGGCAAGACCGAGGTCGCGATGCGGGCCGTCTTCAAGTGCGTCCTCGACGGCAAGCAGGCGGCCATCCTCGCCCCGACCACGATCCTCGCCGACCAGCACCACCGGACGCTGAGGCGCCGCTTCGCCGCGTTTCCGGTGACGATCGACCTCCTCTCCCGCTTCCGGAACGCCGACGAGCAGAAGGAGGTCGTGCGCCGTCTCGCCGAGGGGACCCTCGACGTCGTCGTCGGGACGCACCGGATCCTCTCGAAGGACGTCTCCTTCAAGGACCTCGGTCTCGTCGTCATCGACGAGGAGCAGCGCTTCGGCGTCGCGCAGAAGGAGAAGCTGAAGGAGCTGCGCGCGTCGGTCGAGGTCCTCTCGATGTCGGCGACGCCGATCCCCCGTTCCCTGAACCTGGCCCTCGGCGGGATCCGCGACCTCTCCGTCATCGAGACCCCCCCGAAGGACCGCCTCGCCATCGCGACGCACGTCGTGCCGCAGGGGGACGAGGTCGTGCGGGAGGCGATCCGCGCCGAGCTGGACCGGGGAGGGCAGGTCTACCTCGTCCACAACCGGATCGAGGGGCTCGGCGTCTGGCGCGAGCGGCTCGCCGAGCTCGTCCCGGAGTGCCGCGTCGTCGTCGGGCACGGCCAGATGTCGGAAGGGGAGCTGGAGCGGACGATGCGCGCGTTCACGACGCGCGCCGCCGACCTCCTTCTCGCGACGACGATCGTCGAGAACGGCCTCGACATTCCGACGGCCAACACGATGATCATCGACCGCGCCGACCTCTACGGCCTCTCGCAGCTCTACCAGCTGCGAGGCCGGGTCGGCCGGAGCGACAAGCCCGCCTCCTGCTGGCTCCTCGTCCCGCCCGGCATGGCCCTCACCGACGACGCCCGCCGGCGCCTGCGCGCCATCCAGGAGTTCTCCGACCTCGGCGCCGGCTTCCGGATCGCCGCCAAGGACCTCGAGATCCGCGGCGCGGGAAACGTCCTGGGCGGGGAACAGTCGGGCCACATCGACGCCGTCGGCTTCGAGACGTACGTCACGCTCCTCGAGGAGGCGATCGGCGAGCTGAGGGGCGAGCCGGTGGTCGAGAAGCGCGAGGTGACGCTCCAGCTCGGCCTGCCGCTCGGGCTGCCGGCGAAGTGGATCGGCGAGGAGAGCCTCCGGATCGCTCTCTACAAGCGCCTCGCGACGGCCGACGGCATCGACGCCCTCGACCATCTCGCGAAGGAGGCCGAGGACCGCTACGGCACCCCGCCGCCCGAGTTCGCGCGCCTTCTCGGCCTCTCGAGGCTGCGCCTTCTCGCCCTCGACCTGGGCGTCCGCACGATCCAGCGGCGCGGCGCCGAGCTGGCCGTCACGCTCGAGACGGGCCATCGTCTCGATCCCGACCGCTTCCTTTCGGCGCTCAAGGGCCGGCAGCTCACGGCGACCGGGCCGGACGCCTTCCGCGTTCCCGAGCTCTTCCGGGGCCTTTCGCCCGACACGGAGGAGGTCTGCGGCGTGGCGGGCCGCTTCCTCAAGTCCCTCGCGCGTCCCGGCGCCCTCACGGCGCCAGGGCTCCTCGCCGCGTTCGCCGGAGGACCGCCGTGAACCGTCTCGTCCCGCTCCTCCTCTCCGTACTGCTCGTCGCACCGGCCTGCTCCCGCAGGGGTCCGGACGCCGCCCGGAGCGCGTCGGTCATCGCCCTCATCGGCGACGAGCCGGTGGAGGAGGACGACTTCGGGACCTACGTCCGCGCCGCGGCAGGGGCCCCCCTCGTGGAGGTCTCTCCCCAGGTCGCGTCGAGCCTCCTCGACCAGTACCTCGAGGAGCGCCTCCTCCAGAAGGCCGTCGACGCCGCCGACCCGCAGCCGAAGGGTGAGACGGCCTCCGAGAGGCGCCGCGAGGTCCTCGCGAGGACCGCCCGCCTCGAGTCGATCGATGACGCCGACCTGAGGGCCGAGTACGCCAGGCAGCCCGAGCGCTGGAGTCACCCGCCGCTCGTGAAGCTGTCGCAGATGATCTTCCCGACGCGCGAGGCGGCCGAGGCGGCCCGCCGGAAGGTCCTCTCGGGCGCGGAATGGGAAACGGTCTCGAAGGAGGTGAGCCGGGCTCCCAACGCCGCCACGGGTGGCGGTCTCGGGTGGCTCGAGCGCACCGACCTGCCGGGCGCGTTCGAGAAGGCGGTGTGGGGCCTCCAGGCGGGCGGCGTCAGCCCGATCCTGCCCGCGGGCCACGGGGTCCACCTCTTCCGGGTGGAGGAGCGGGCCGACGGGCGGGTCGTCCCCTTCGAGGAGGCGCGCCCGGCCCTCCTGCTGGCCGTGGCCGAGAGGAGGAGCTCGGAAGCGGTCGCGTCGCTGCTGGCGGCCTCGAGCCTCCGCTGGCGCGTGGCGGTCATCGAGGAGCACCTCCCGTTCCCCTACGTCGGGGGGGCGGCCCGGTTTTCGCTAGACTCCGCCCCGTGACGACGCTCCGACGCCTCATCGGCACCGCCATCCTCGCCCCCCTCGCGTTTTCGGCCCTTCCGGCGGCTGCCGAGGTCATCGACCGGATCCTCGTCCACGTCAACGCCCGCATCGTCACGCAGAGCCAGCTGGACGAGAGGACCGAGGTGGCCCTCCGGGAGGCTCCTCCCGGCCTCGACGTCGCCCGGCGGGACGACGTCCGCAAGGCGGTCCTCAGGGAGCTGCTGAACGAAGCGCTCCTCGAGGACAGGGCGCGCGAGCTGGACATCGTCGCGACCGACGTCGAGGTCGAGGAGCAGATCAAGCGTCTCAAGGAGCAGAACAAGGTCACCTCCGAGGAGGACTTCGTCAAGGCGCTCGAGGCCTCGAACCTCACGCCCGACAGGCTCCGCGACCAGCTGAAGCGTTCCACGACCATCCAGCGTGTCGTCGGGCGCGAGGTCAACAGCAAGGTCGACCTCTCCGACGACGCCCTTCGGCTCGCCTACGAGAGGGAGAAGGAAACCTGGGCCGTGCCCGAGAAGGTGCGCGTCGCCGAGGTCCTGATCAACGCCGGGCCCGGGGCCGAGGAGAAGGCCAGGGAGGCCGTCACCCTCGCGAGGGGAGGGACGAAGTTCGAGGATGTCGTCCTGCGGTTCTCCGACGGTCCGACCCGATCCAAGGGAGGCGACATGGGGACGGTCGGAAAGGGCGAGCTCGCGGCGGCCCTCGACGCGGCCGCCTTCTCTCTGCCGTCCGGCGGCATCTCCGATCCGATCCAGACCCGGTCGGGATGGCACGTCCTGAAGGTCGTCGAGAAGATGCCCGCGACCTATAGGCCCTACTCCGAGGTCAAGGCGGAGATCCTCAAGAAGGAGCAGGAGACCCAGTTCCAGAAGAAGCTCGCCGAGTACCTCGAGAAGCTCGAGCGCGACGCCGTCATCAAGGTCTCGGGAGAGGCCGTTGCGTACTACAAGCCGCCCGTGGCCGCTCCTCCTCCGCCGGACACCCAGACGCCGATGTCGACGGGCATGCCCGTCCAGCTGGAGGGCCGGGTGAGGGAGGAACGCAAGTTCGAGATCACCCCCACCGTCGGGTACCGCATCGGCGGCACGGCTTCGACGGCTACGAGCGCCTTCATCGAGAGCCTGGAGGTGCCTGCGGCCCTGAGCTTCGGCCTGACGGTGGAGTACGCGATCCGCCCCAATCTCACCGCCGAGCTCATCTGGAGCCACCAGGACACCGAGCTGAAAGCGACCTTCCTGCAGACGCCTCCGGCCGGGTACACGGGGCGCATCACGCACCTGAACGTCGATACGATCCAGATCGGCGGCCTCTGGATGTTCGGCACCTACGGCGCCAAGATCCGCCCCTACGCCGACTTTCTCCTCGGCGTGAGCATCCTGACGCCGGCCCCGCAGTTCTCCTCCCTGACGCGGTTCTCGGGCAGCATCGGCGGTGGGGCGAAGGTCTACCTCTCCGATGCCATGGGCCTTCGCCTGGGGTTCCGCTTCATGCCCGTCTACCTCAACTCCTCGAGCAGCGGGTACGGCTACTGCGACCCCTGGTACGGCTGCTACACCTACTACGATTCGAACTACCTCTACCAGTGGGACCTCCACACCGGGCTGACGCTCCGCTTCTGAGCTGACCGGGTGTGAGCGGCGGCGGGTCGTCGAGTCCCGGGATCACCCTCGAGGAGCGCTTCCGGCGTCTCCTCGGGGTCTCGAAGGTCCTGGGCGCGATCCGCGACCCCGAGGAGCTCATCCGGGCCCTCTCGAACGAGCTCCAGCGGATCCTCTCTTTCGACCACCTGAGCCTCTTCCTGCAGGACGTCGTCGGAGAGGGCGCCAGCTGGCACATCCTGCGCGCGGACGACCAGTCCGTCCTCTCGCCGGTGGGCACCATTCCGCTCGAGGAGACGCTCGAGGCCAGGGTCGTTGCGACTCAGAGGACGTTTTCCTGGCCGCCGACGGGAGAACAGCCCGACATTCCGGGCCTTCGCGAGGCCCTCGCGCGCCACGGAATCCGCTCTCTCTGCGCGGTCCCGCTCACGACTGCGAACGCGCGGCTCGGGGCGATGAGCGTCGCCAGCCGGCGGGAAGACGCGTACCCCGGGGAGGAGCTGGAATTCCTCTCCGTCGTCGCCGACCAGGTCGCGCTCGCGATCGACGGCGCCGCGAGCTTCGAACGCCTCCGGGTCGCGAACGAGCGGCTCGCGAGAAGCGGCGAGCGCCTGAAGCTCGTCCTCGACGTCGGGAACCGGGTCCTCTCGAACCTCGACCTGCAGGACCTCCTCCGCTCCATCGCGGCGAACGTGAGGCAGGTGCTCCGGTGCGACCTCGCGAGCGTCGTCCTCGTCGACGAGGGCGGGACGCAGGCCCGCCTCTACGTCCTCGACTTCCCGGACAGCCGCGGCTTCATGAGGGAGGGCGCCGTGATTCCCGTCGAGGGGAGCGCGATGGGGGAGTTCCTGAGCGTCGGCCAGCCGCGGGAGGTGAGCTTCGACGGCCCCGCGGAGACCGGAACCCAGCGCCTCCGGGCGGAAGGCATCACCTCCGGGTACGCCTTCCCGCTCGTCAGCCGCGGGCGTCCTCTCGGCATCTTCACCGTCATGAGGCGGACGGAGGAGAAGTTCGACCGGGACGAGATGGACCTCATCGGGCAGGTCGCCGGCCAGGTCGCGACCGCGCTCGACAACGCGCTCGCCTACCGGCAGATCGCGGGGCTGAGGGACCAGCTCGCCGAGGAGAAGCTCTACCTCGAGGACGAGATCCGCAGCGAGCTGAGCTTCGACGAGATCGTCGGGAGGAGCGACGCCCTGCGCCGGGTCCTCAAGCAGGTGGAGACCGTGGCGCCGACGGAATCGACCGTCCTCATCTCCGGCGAGACCGGCTCGGGCAAGGAGCTGATCGCCCGGGCGATCCACGAGCGCGGGGCCCGCGGCGGCCGGACGTTCGTGAAGCTGAGCTGCGCGGCGATCCCCGCCGGCCTTCTCGAGAGCGAGCTCTTCGGCCACCAGAGAGGCGCGTTCACCGGCGCGATCGCGGACCGCGTCGGCCGCTTCGAGCTCGCGAGCGGAGGGACCGTCTTCCTGGACGAGATCGGGGAGGTTCCGCTCGAGCTGCAGCCGAAGCTCCTCCGCGTGCTGCAGGAGCGGGAGTTCGAACGCCTCGGGAGCTCGAGGACCCTTCGGACCGACGCGCGCCTCATCGCGGCGACGAACCGCGACCTCGCCGCGATGGTCGAGGCGGGGACGTTCCGCGCCGACCTCTTCTACCGGCTGAACGTCTTTCCGATCCACGTCCCCGCGCTCCGCGAGCGTCCCGAGGACATCCCCCTCCTCGTGCGCCACTTCGTCCAGCAGCTCGGCCGCCGGATGAACAAGGCCGTCGAGACGATCCCCGCGGAGGCGATGTCGGCCCTGGCGCGCTACGACTGGCCGGGGAACATCCGCGAGCTCCAGAACCTGATCGAGCGCGCGATGATCCTCACGAAGGGCCCGGTCCTCCGGGTCCCGCTGGACGAGCTGAGGGCGCACGGGCCGCACGCCCCGGGAACCGCCCGAGGCCGGACGCTGCAGGAGGCGGAACGGGAGCACGTCCTTTCCACCCTCGAGGAGACGCACTGGGTCCTCGGAGGGGCGAACGGGGCGGCGGCGCGCCTCGGGATGAATCGCTCCACGCTCCAGTTCCGGTTGAAGAAGCTGGGGATCGCCAGACCGGGCCGGTGACGCGAGCGCCCCTGGCAGGGCGGCGTCCCTTCGACCGGTCGGTGCCAGCCTGTTGGCAAACGCCAGCCCGCTGGCGCCAATGCTCTGGCGCCGCCCGAGGTCCCGCGGGCCGCCTAATGTCTAAAACGTTTCCATTTGTGTTTGAGAGCGCCTGGGGACCCTTCGCCCGTCAGGCATTTCCCTTGCGATGACCTCGCCCGCGAGGAAATCGCGGATGTTGAAGATCACGGTCAGTCCGAGGCCGAAGAAGTCCGAATGAAGCTCGAGGGGGACCTCGCCGGGACGTGGGTCTCCGACCTCGAGGAGTGCTGGCGCACGACGCGCAACACCACTGCCGGGAAGACAGCCTGGCTGGACCTCACCGGCGTCGACCGCGTCGATGATGCCGGTCGATACCTCCTGGCGCTGATCCACGGGACCGGCGCCCGGATGGTGGCGACGGGTGTCGCGATGACGGCTCTCCTCGATTCGATCGGCCGGGACTGGCCGGCGAGTCGCATCGAAGGTCCGGGCCGGGCCGCACTCCCGTCGCCCCGGACGCCACGCCCGGGCCGCGAGGGCTCGGGCGGCCGCTCTTTCTGACCTCGACAGATTTCGATGGAGAACTCGATGAAACACCGCTTCCGCTCGTTTCCGATCCTCTCGTTCGTCGCCGCCGTCGCGGCGCTGACGGCCGGCTGCGGCAAGCCTCCGGCCGGACGGCAAATGGGCCCGGCCGAGGTCGGCGTCGTCACGGTCGGCCCCGAGAGGGTCGTCCTGACGACCGAGCTCCCCGGCCGGACGTCGCCCTACCTCGTCGCCGAGGTCCGCCCCCAGGTGAACGGGCTCATCCGGGAGCGGGCCTTCGAGGAGGGCACGGACGTGAAGGCGGGCGCGCTCCTCTACCAGATCGACCCGGCCCCCTACCAGGCAGCGTACGACCAGGCGAAGGCGTCGCTCGCGATGGCCGAGGCGAACCTCCCGGCCGCCCGCTCCGCGCCGAGCGGCTGAAGGGGCTCGTCGAGATCCGGGCCGCGGGCCAGCAGGACTACGACGACGCGGCCGCGGCGGCCCTGCAGGCCGAGGCGAGCGTCGCGGCCGCGAAGGCCGCGGTCGACAGCGCCCGCGTCAACCTCTCCTACACGCCGATCCGCGCGCCGATCTCGGGCCGCACGGGGAGGTCGAGCGTGACCGTCGGCGCTCTCGTGACGGCCTACCAGCCCGTCCCGCTCGCGACCGTCCAGCAGCTCGACCCGATCTACGTCGACGTCGTCCAGTCGTCGGCCGAGCTCCTGCGCCTCCGGCAGGGGTTCCGGACGGGCGGCCTCACCCGGAACGACTCCTCGTGGAGCAAGGTCAAGCTCGTTCTCGAGGACGGGACGCCCTACGGGCGCGAAGGAAAGCTCAAGTTCCAGGACGTGACGGTCGACCCGACGACGGGTTCGGTCAGCGTCCGGATGGTCTTTCCGAATCCCGACCACGTTCTCCTCCCCGGGATGTTCGTCCGCGCGATCCTCGAGGAGGGCGTCCGGACGGACGCGATGCTCGTGCCCCAGCAGGGCGTCTCGCGTGACCAGAAGGGAGAACCCTACTGCCTCGTCGTCGGAGCGGATGGCAAGGCCGAGCAGAGGACGCTCGTCCTGGACCGCGCGATCGGCGACCGCTGGCTCGCCACGACAGGGCTCGCCGCCGGCGACCGCGTCATCGTCGAAGGACTGCAGCGGGTCCGTCCCGGAGCCGACGTGAAGCCGGTCCCCTTCGGGACGACGGCGAACGCGGGGCCCGCGCCCGGCGGACCCGCGAAGCCCGGGCCGGCGGCCGCGAAGTAAGGGGGCGCCATGTCCAGGTTCTTCCTTCAGCGCCCCGTCTTCGCCTGGGTCGTCGCGATCGCGATGATGCTCGCGGGGGCGATGGCGATCGTGAAGCTCCCCGTCTCCCAGTACCCGCCGATCGCTCCTCCGTCGATCTCGATCCGGGCGATGTACCCGGGAGCGGACGCCGAGACGGTCGCCGACTCGGTCGTCCAGATCATCGAGCAGAAGATGACCGGCCTCGACCGGATGCTCTACATGAGCTCGGAGGCCGACTCCTCGGGCAGCGCGAGCGTCACCCTGACCTTCGCGCCCGGCACCGACGCCGACCTCGCCTGGTCGAAGGTACAGAACAAGCTCCAGCTCGCGCTCGCGGCCCTTCCCGACGTCGTCCAGCAGACGGGCCTCACCGTCTCGAAGTCGACGCGGAACTACCTCCTCATCGTCGGCCTCGTCTCGGAGGACGGCGGCCTCACGAACGCCGACCTGAACGACTACACCGTCTCGAAGATCGAGTCGGTCCTCGGCCGCGTCCCGGGGGTGGGCGAGGTGGAGGTCTTCGGCAGCGCCTATTCCATGCGGGTCTGGCTCGACCCCGACAGGCTGACGAAATTCGGGATGACCTCGGACGAGGTCGTCGCGGGCCTGCGCGCCTACAACGTCCAGGTCTCGGCCGGCCAGCTCGGCGGGGCTCCCGCCGTGCCGGGGCAGCGCCTGAATGCGTCGATCCGGGTCCAGTCGCTCCTGAAGACGCCGGAAGAGTTCGGGGCGGTCCCGCTCCGGACGAACCCCGACGGCTCCGTCGTCAAGGTTTCCGACGTCGGGCGGACCGAGCTCGGGTCCGAGGCCCCCGACGTCGCCTTCCGCTTCAACGGCAAGCCGGCCGGCGTGCTGGCGATCCGGCAGGAGGCGGGGGCGAACGCGCTCGACACCGCGGACCGGGTCAAGGCGAAGATGGACGAGCTGTCGAAGTTCTTCCCGCCCGGCGTGAGCGTCGTCTACCCGATGGACACGACCCCGTTCGTGAGGGTCGCGATCAACGAGGTCTTCAAGGCGCTCTTCGAAGCGATCGCCCTGGTCTTCCTCGTCATGTACCTCTTCCTCGGGAACTTCCGCGCGACGCTCATCCCGACGATCGCCGTTCCCGTCGTCATTCTCGGCACCTTCGGCGTCCTCGGCGCGTTCGGCTACTCGATCAACATGCTGACGATGTTCGCGATGGTCCTCGCGATCGGCCTCCTCGTCGACGACGCGATCGTCGTGGTCGAGAACGTCGAACGGATCATGAGCGAGGAGGGGCTCTCCCCGCTCGAGGCGACCCGGAAGTCGATGGACCAGATCACGAGCGCGCTGATCGGCATCGGTCTCGTCCTCTCGGCGGTCTTCGGCCCGATGATCTTCTTCCCCGGCTCGACGGGCGTCATCTACCGGCAGTTCTCCGTCACCGTCATCTCCTCGATGCTCCTCTCGGTCGTCGTCGCCCTCGTCCTGACGCCCGTCCTCTGCGCGTCGCTCCTCAAGCCGGTGGAGAAGGGGCACGAGGCGGCGGAGAGCGGCGGAAGGCTCCTCCGGCCGTTCTTCCTCTGGTTCGACCGGGTCTTTTACAGGCTCCGCGACACCTACATGGGGTGGGTCGGGCGCGTCCTCGGCAAGCGGGCTCGCTGGGCCTTCGTCTTCCTCGCGATCGTCGGCGCGATGGCCGTCCTCTACCAGCGGATGCCGACCGGGTACCTTCCCGACGAGGACCAGGGGAACCTCATCGCGATGATCCAGCTCCCCGTCGGATCGACCCTCGAGCAGACCGAGAAGGTGATGCAGGACCTCGAGCACCACTTCCTCGTCGACCAGAAGGACGCGGTGAAGTCGTGCGGGGCGATCCGGGGGTCGGGCTTCGCGGGGCGCGGCCAGAACCAGGGGCTGATGTTCGTGAAGCTGAAGGACTGGGACCTCCGGCAGGGGCCTGGCCTGAGCGCGAAGGACGTCGCCGGCAAGGCGATGAGGGTCTTCGGGGGATACCGCGGGGCGGTCGTCTTCGTCTTCCCGCCCCCGGCCGTCACCGAGCTCGGTGTCGCGACCGGCTTCGACCTCTACGTCCAGGACCGCGGCGACCTCGCACACGAAGGGCTCACGAAAGCGGTGAACGAGCTCCTCGACCTGGCAAACAAGGACCCGCGACTCGCCCGCGTCCGCCTGAACGGCATGCCCGACGTGCCGCAGTACAAGGTCGACATCGACTGGGAGAAGGCGGGGGCGCTCGGCGTTCCCGTGAACGGGATCCAGCGCTACCTCTCTGCGGCCTTCGGCAGCGCCTACGTCGGCAACTTCGTCCAGGGGGGGCGCGTCAAGCGCGTCTACGCCCAGGCCGACGCTCCCTTCCGGATGCTCCCGGAGGACCTCCACCGGCTTCACGTGAAGAACGGGCAGGGACGGATGGTGCCTCTCTCGGCCGTCGCCTCGGGCCGGTGGGTCTCCGGTCCCCCGCGCCTCCAGCGCTACAACGCCTTCCCCGCGATGAACATCCAGGGCGAGCCGGCGCCGGGGCACAGCTCGGGCGAGGCGATGAACGCCATGGAAGAGCTCATCGCGAAGCTCCCTTCCGGAGTCGGCCACGAGTGGACGGGCCTCTCCTACCAGCAGCGGATGTCCGAGTCCCAGGCCGGGCTCCTCTACGCGTTCTCGATCCTCGCCATCTTCCTCGTCCTCGCCGCGCTCTACGAGAGCTGGACGGTCCCGATCTCGATCGTCCTCGCCCTCCCGCTCGGCGTCATCGGCGGCGTCATCGCCTCCTCGACGCGAGGGATGGCGAACGACGTCTACTTCCAGATCGGCCTCCTCACCGTCCTCGGCCTGACGACGAAGAACGCGATCCTCATCGTCCAGTTCGCGGTCCAGAACCGCGAAAAGGGGATGGGCCTCGTCGAGGCGACGATGGAGGCGGCCAAGACGCGCCTGCGCCCGATCGTCATGACGTCCCTGGCCTTCGGCTTCGGCGTCCTCCCGCTCGCGCTCGCGACCGGCGCCGGCGCCGGCGCGCAGAAGGCGATCGGCACGAGCGTCCTCGGCGGCATGCTGAGCGGCACCTTCCTCGCCGTCCTCCTCATCCCGCTCCTCTACGTCCTCGTCGTGAAGGTCTTCGAGAGGAAGAAGGCCGTCGAGGCGCCTCCTGTCCTCGAGACTCCGCTCCCGGCGGAGGGGAAGTGACATGAACCGCAAGCTGATCCCGCACGCATCCGCCCTCTTCTCGGCGACGCTCCTTCTCGGCGGCTGCACGATGATCCCGGAGTACGAACGGCCGGCGCTGCCGGTGGCGGACTCTTTCAGGGAGGCGGCCGGCGCCGGGGCCACCGCCCCCACCGCCCCCGCGGAGACCGAATCGGTTCCTGCCGCTCTGCCGGCGGTCCGGGACGTCCCCTGGCAGGAGTTCTTCACCGACGCGCGCCTCAGGTCCGTCATCGACCTCGCGCTCGCCAGCAACCGCGACCTCAGGGTCTCGACCCTCAACGTCGAGCGGGTCGCGGCCCTCTACCGGATCCAGCGCTCCGAGCTCTTCCCGACGATCGGCGTCCAGGCGACGGGCGAGAGGTACCGGATTCCGGAAAGCATCGGCAAGGACGGGCAGGCGAGCACCAGCTCGTCCTACACCGTCGGCCTCGGCATGGCCTCGTGGGAGCTCGACCTCTTCGGGCGCATCCGGAGCCTGAACGCCCGTTCCCTCGAGCAGTACCTCGCTACCGAGGAGGCCCGGCGGGGCGCGCAGACATCCCTCGTCGCCGCGGTCGCCGGCACCTGGCTGAGCCTTGCGGCCAGCGAGGAGAACCTCCGGATCTCGAGGGCGACGCTGGCGGCGCAGCAGGATTCCTACGGGTTGATCCGCCAGAGCCGCGACGCGGGAATCGGCTCCGACCTCGAGCTCAGCCAGGCGCAGAGCCAGGTGGAGGCGGCCCGCGCGGCCGTCGCCTCCTTCACCGGCGCCGTCGCGGTTTCGCGCAACGCGCTCGATCTCCTCGCCGGCACGCCCGTCCCGGCCGACTTCCTCCCGGAGCGGCTCGTCGCCGTGACGGACCCGAAAGGGCTCGAGGCCGGCCTGCCTTCGGACGTCCTCCTCCGCCGGCCCGACATCCTCGCCGCCGAGCACCTCCTCCGTGGCGCGAACGCGAACATCGGCGCGGCCCGGGCGGCGTTCTTCCCGCGGATCTCCCTCACGGCCGGCTTCGGCACCTCGAGCCCCGACCTCGACGGCCTCTTCAAGTCCGGGACGAACGTCTGGAGCTTCGCGGGGCAGATCGTCTCCCCGCTCTTCGCGAGCGGCTCCCTCATCGCGAACCTCAAGGTCTCGAAGCTGGACCGCGAGATCGCGGTCGCGACCTACGAGAAGGCGATCCAGACCGCCTTCGCCGAGGTGAACGACGGCCTTACGCTCCGGACGACGCTCGTTACGCAGAGGGACGCCCAGGAGGCCCTCGTGAAGTCACTCGAGGACTTTTCGAGGCTTTCCGACGCCCGCTTCAAGGCGGGCCTCGACGGTTACCTCGGCGTCCTCGTCGCCCAGCAGGCGCTCTTCAACGCCCAGCGGGGGGCGGTCGGCGTCCGCCTCGCCGAGCAGGCGAACCTCGTGACGCTCTACAAGGTCCTCGGCGGCGGGGTGTGAGGCGCCGGTTCCCGGCGCCCCCCCCCGCCCCCCTCCGGGGGGGGGCCCGGGCCCGGGGGGGGGGGCCCCCGCGGCCCCCGCCGCCCCCCCCCGCCCCGCCCCCCCCCCCCCCCCCCCCCCCCCCCCGGCCCCCCGTCAGCGCGCGCCCTTGCCGCTGAGGACCGTCGGGATCGTCCGGAGGAGGATCTTGAAGTCGAGCGTGAGCGACCAGTTGTCGATGTAGGCGAGGTCGAGCTCCATCCACTGGTCGAAGCTCGGCAGGTCGCTCCGCCCGGAGACCTGCCACAGGCCCGTGAGGCCCGGCTTCATCGAGAGACGGCGCCGCTGCCACTTCTCGTAGCGGGAGACCTCTTCAGGGAGCGGCGGGCGCGGGCCGACGAGCGACATCTCGCCCTTCAGGACGTTCCAGAGCTGCGGGAGCTCGTCGAGGGAGAAGCGGCGCAGGAAGCGGCCGAAGGCCGTGACGCGCGGGTCGTGCGACGCCTTGAAGACGGGCCCCTCGTGTTCGTTGAGGTGCGCCACCTCGGGGAGCAGCCCCTCGGCGCCCTCGACCATCGTCCGGAGCTTGTAGAACGTGAACGGACGCCCGTTCAGGCCGCAGCGCACCTGCCGGAAGAGGACCGGGCCGTGCGAGGAGACGCGGATCAAGAGCGCCAGGAGCGCGGCGAACGGGAGGCCGACCAGGCCGAGCGTCGCGGCGATGCCGACGTCGAGGACCCGCTTGGCGAGGAGGCCGCCGGTCTCCGTGGGGGTCGTCGAGAACGTCAGGAGGGGCGTCCCGTCGAACTCCTCCAGCTCGACCTTCGCGAAGACGTGCGGGAAGAAGTCGAGGATCAGCCGCGTCTTGACCCCCATCTCCTCGCACATCAGGAAGACGTCCTCGAGCGTCTCGATGTCGCCCCGGTCGACGGCGAGGATCACCTCGTCGACCGGGAGCGAGGTGAGGATCGTCGGGAAGTCCTCGAGCGACCCGAGGACGGGGAGACCTCCGGCCGTCGTCCCCGCTTCCGACGACGCGGGACGCTCTCTCACGAGGCCGAGGAGACGCAGTCCCCACCACGGGTGGTCGTGGATGAGCCGGGCCATGGAGCGGGCGCGCGGCGTGTCGCCGACGAGGACGACCGTCCTGAAGTTGTAGCCCTGGGCCCGGACTTTTCGCGCCACCATCCGGACGGCGATGCGCTCGACGACCAGGAACAGGGTGTTGAAGAACGCGAAGAGCGGCAGGAAGGGCCGCGAGATGAAGTCGAGGCGGAGGCCGTAGACGAGGATCGTCAGGACGACCGTCCCGCCGAGGACGATCTTGGCGATGAGGAGCGTCTCGTCCTTGAGGCCCGACGTCCTGCGGCTCCGGTAGGCGCCGGAGAGAAAGAGGAGGCCGGTCCAGATGACGACGATCGGCCCGACGAGGACGAGGTAGACCGTGAACGGATAGAGCGCCGTCAGGCGCTCCGGAAAGAAACGGGGGAGGATCTCGCTCCGGACGAGGTACGCGGCGGCGAGGGCGCCGAGCGTCGAGGCGAGGTCGGCGGCATAGAGCGAGGCGGCGACGGCCCGGGCCTGCTGCTTCAGCATTCCTTCCCCGATGGTAGCCCGCCCGCCGGGAGGCCCCCAAGAAGCGCCTCGTAGGCGGTCGTCACGTCGTCCCAGAGGTAGCGCTCCTGCGCCCTCCGCCGGGCCGATGCCCCGAGGGCCTCGCGCCGGACGGCGTCGGGCAGGAGCGAGCCGAGGAGGCGGGTCAGCGTGGCCGGGTCCCGGGCATCCCACCAGAGGGCGGCGTCGCCGGCGACCTCGCGGTTCTCGGGGCTGTCGTGAACGAGGACCGGCCTGCCGAAGCCCATCGCCTCGATGAGGGCGGGGTGCGTTCCGCCGACCTCGGTCGCGTGGACGTAGGCCGAAGCATGTGCGAGGAGCGCCCGGTACCCCTCGCCGTAGACCGCCCCGGGGAGAAGGATGCGGGAGTCCTTCGCCGCTTCCTCTTTCAGGCGGGCGATGAACTGCTCGGCGTACGGGGCCGAGCCGACGAGGACGAGGCGCCGGTCGCCGGGTACGTCGCGGAAGGCCCGGACGACGGCGTCGGGGTTGTTCTCGGGCTCGAAGCGCGAGACGTAGAGGACGTATCCCTCGTTCTCGAGGCCGAGCCGGCCGAGGATCGAGAGATCCTCCGGCGCCTGGAGATCGGAGCCGTAGGGCACGTAGGCCGAGGCCCGGCCGTAGCGCTCGAGGTAGTAGCGGCGGATCTCCCTCGCGTCGGTGACGACGACGTCGGGGAGGACGCACGAGAGGCGCTCGGACAGGGCGTAGACGGCCTTGCCCGCCCGGTTCCACTTCCGCCTGTTCCTTTCGAGCCCGTCGACGTTCAGGAGGACGCGCGTTCCGGCGCCGAGGAGGCGCGGCAGGCGGCAGGCGAGGGCGTTGGCCCCGTTGCAGAAGAGGACGGCGTCGTACCCCTCGGCCGCCGCGTGAAGACCTGAAGTGACGCCGTGGACGACCGTCTCGAGGTACTTGTGCCTCACCGTCGGCGCGAAGACGACACGCACGCCGTGAAAAGACGCGAGCTCCTCCCGCACGCAGCCGCGCCGGGCGTAGACCGTGACGTCGTGGCCGCGCCGGGCGAGCCGCACCGAGAGCTCCTCGGCGAGCGTCTCGAACCCGCCGTACGCCGCGGGGACGCCGCGCGTCCCGAGGATGGCGACCCTCACGCGTCCAGGTCCGGAATCCGCGCGCCGCCCGGGTCGGGGCCGAACCAGCGCAGGAGCGCGCGGTCGGAGACCGTGCGCCGCCCGAGGATCTCGCGGCGTTTCGCCAGGAGACGCGTCCGGTTGCGCGCGAGCCATCGAAGCGCCTCGAGGGAGGTCCGCTCGACGGTGAGGCACCCCCCGACGACGACGGCGTCCCGCGCGAACGTGAGGGGAAAGGTCGCGCGGAGGTGGTCGGAGCCGGCGTTGTTGACCCGGAGGAGGAAGCGGTTCTTGACGGAGTGGAGGTTCGCGAGGACGGACATCGCACGGCGCCGCTCGGGGAGGCTGCGCCGGCGGTGCCAGGCGACCGCGGCCGGCTGGCAGCGGGCGGACCAGCCGCGCCCGCGCAGGCGCCAGGCGAGGTCGACGTCCTCGCGGTAGACGAAGAAGTCGTCGTCGAACCAGCCGGTCGAGATCTTCACGTCCTCGAGCGCGGCGACCCTGTAGAGCGCGACGCACCCCGAGACGCCGAAGACCTCGGCGGGCCGGTCCCACCGCCCGGTGTCGGGGTCGCCCGCGCCGACGTCGAAGTGCCGTCCGCTCCGCGTCATCCGGATGCCGGCGGTGTCGACGACGGTCGTCGGCTCGAGATCCGGCCCGTCGGCACGCAGGATCTTTCCGGTCAGGGCGCCCACCCACTCGTGCCCGGGGCGCCCCGCGTCGGCCAGGAGCGACTCGAGGTAGTCCGGGGCGAGCACGACGTCGGCGTTCAGGACGAGGACCCATTCGGCCCCTCGCGCGACGGCCTTGCCGATCCCGACGTTGTGGCCTCCGGTGAAGCCGAGGTTCTCGCGCGAGGCGACGATCTCCATCGGCACCGGGGCGAGCTTCTTCGCCGCGGCGAGGGACGCGCGCGTGCCGTCTTCGGAGCGGTTGTCGACGGCGACGAGCTCGAAGTCCCGGTAGGTCTGGGCGAAGAGGGTGGGCAGGAGGCGCTCCGTGTCGCGGGACTCGTCGTGCGTGACGAGCGAGACGAGGACGCGCGCCACTCAGACCTTCTCCGGCAGGAGAGCGCTCCTGAAGCCGAAGCCGACGAGGCCCCTCAGGACGCGGAGGTAGGCACGGGCGGCCTCGGGGCGCGCGTGGTCTCCCCGGACGACGGGGAGGAGGGCGAGGCGGAGGATCGCCCCGGCGGCGAGGACGATCCGGGCCGCGGCGCGCGACGGCAACCCCGCGTGCCGCCGGAGGTATCGGAGGAGGTTCCGCGTGTAGAGCGGGAGGTAGTCGTCGTAAGGAAGCGCGCGCATCGTGGTGCCGCCGACGTGGCTCGCGCGAGCCGCGGGGACGAAGCGGATACGGTACCCCGATTCGAGGATCTTCGCGCAGAGGTCGACGTCCTCGAACCAGGCCGGGGCGAAGGCGGGGTCGAATCCGCCGACCTGGGCGAAGACCGAGGCCCGGACGAGGAGGGCAGCGGCCGCCGGCTGCTCCACGTCGAACGGTGCGCGCCGGTCCCGGTCGAGGTAGCGCTCCCGGAGGAATCCCCGGTTCCGGGGGAAGAGGCGGTTCACGAGGAAGGCTTCCCGGGCGAGAGAGCCGAGCGAGGGGAGGCGCCGGAGCTGGAACGCTTCCTGTCCGTCCCCCTCGAGCGCAGGCGCCGTGGCAGCGACGCCAGGGTCGGCGTCCAGCTCGGCGAGGAGGGCCTCGAGGGAGGCCGGGCCGTCGAGGAGCGCGGCGTCGGGATTCAGGAAGAGGAGCGTCTCCGCGGGCGGGAGGCCGTCGACCTCGCCGGCGCCGAGGTTGCACGCGGGGCCGAATCCCCTGTTCCCGGCGAGCCGCACGACGACGGCCCCGGCCCGTTCGGCCTCCGAAGCCGAGGCGTCCGTCGAGGCGTTGTCGACGACGACGACCCGGGCGGGAGCGGGAACCGACGCGGCAGCCCGGCCGACGAGCCCTTCCGAGTTCCAGGAGACGACGACGGCCCTCACGCGGGCCCGATCGGCGATCACTCGGGAAGCCTCGTCAGGAGCGGGAGGGCCCGGCGTGCGGCCCGGTCCTCCGCGAGGTTCGCGAAGACTCCCAGGGCCGCCCCGGCCACCGCGCCCAGCGCCCTCGCCAGGCCGAGCTCGAGAACGGCGTCCCTGAGGGCGGGGAGCGGCAGCGGGTGGCGTAGGAGCGTCCTGAAGCGAGCCGTGGCCGAGAGGTTGCGCCGCAGCGTCCGGACCCTGTTCTGGAACAGGAGCCGCCACTTGAGACCGGGAGTACGCCGGCCGGTGGCCGAGCCGACGTGGCGCGCCCGCGCGGAGGGAACGCAGGCGAATCGCCCCCCGGCGCGCAGGAGGCGAAGCGCCAGGTCGGCGTCCTCGTACCAGGCGAAGAACGACCCGGCGAATCCCCCGGCCCGCTCGAAGTCGCGGCGCCGGAAGACCGGGGCCGTGCCGGAGACGCCCGCCACCGGGAAGGGCGGCACGTCGGCGGCGGGAGGCGGCGCGCCGTGCCCGCGCTGGACGGCTTCGCGGCGCCTGTTCCAGGCGATGCCGAGGCCGTCCACGAGCCGTCCCCCGGCGTCCAGGACGACGCCCTGGACGGCGGACAGGCCCGGGTCGGCCTCGAGCGCCGCGATGCAGGCGGCGAGGTAGCCCGGCGCCAGGACGGCGTCGTTGTTGACGAAAGCGACGTAGGGGAGGGCCTTCATGCGGGCGTCGACGGCCCCGGCGTTCGAGGCGGGGGCGAATCCCCGGTTCGTCCCGAGGGGCAGGACGACGACGCCGGCGCGGTCCGCGAGCCGCCGGAGCTCCGCCGCCTCTGAGCCGTTGTCGACGACGACGATCCTCGCGGCTCCCTGCCCGTCGAGGGCGTCGAGACAGGAATCGAGGAGCGCTCCCCCGTTCCAGTTCACGACGACGACTCCGGCGGGAAGCCTCTCCATCGGGCGGATTATCGGGGCCGCCGTAGAATTCGCCTCCCATGCTGGCTCGAGATTTCCTCCGCACGCACTTCACCGAGATACCCCACCTCCTGCGCAGCAGGACGTTCGATGCCGGGTCCCTGTCGCGCTGGGGGGAGCTGGACGCCGAGCGCCGCCACGTCCTGACCATCGTCGAGGCGATGAAAGCGGAACGGAACACGCTTTCGGCCGAGGTGGGCCGCAAGAAGAAGGCGAAGGAAGACGCCACCGCCGAGATGGATCGGGCGAAGGCTCTCGGCGTTTCCGTCGCGGCGCAGGAGAAGAGGGTCGAGGAGATCGAGAGCGAGTTCTTCGCCATCGAGCAGGCCCTGCCGAACGTCCCGCACGAGAGCGTTCCCGAGGGGGAGGACGAGACCGGCAACACCGTCCTGAAGACGTGGGGCGAGCCGGGGGCCTTCTCGTTCACGCCGAGGCCCCACTGGGAGATCGGACCCGACCTCGGCATCCTGGACTTCGAGCGGGCGGCCAAGGTCACCGGTGCGCGCTTCACCGTCCTCTCGGGAGAGGCCTCGCTCCTCTCTCGCGCGCTGATCGCCTTCATGCTCGACCTCCATACCCGCGAGCACGGCTACCGCGAGGTCCTGCCGCCGTTCATCGTGAACGCCGCGTCGCTCTTCGGGACCGGTCAGCTCCCGAAGTTCGAGGCGGACCTCTTCCGCCTGCAGGGGACCGACTGGTACCTCGCCCCGACGGCCGAGGTGCCCGTCACGAACCTCCACCGCGACGAGGTCCTTCGGGACGAGCAGCTCCCGATCTCCTACTGCGCCTACACCCCCTGCTTTCGCGCCGAGGCCGGAGCGGCGGGGAAGGACACCCGGGGGCTCATTCGCCAGCACCAGTTCGACAAGGTCGAGCTCGTGAAGTTCACCCGGGCCGAGGACTCCCCCGCGGCGCACGAGCAGCTGACCCGCGACGCCGAGACCGTCCTGGAGCGGCTCGAGCTGCCGTACCGTCGCGTCGTCCTGTGCCGCGGCGACATGGGGTTCGCCTCGGCGAAGACCTACGACCTGGAGGTCTGGCTGCCGGGGCAGAACGCCTACCGCGAGATCTCCTCCTGCTCGAACTTCGAGGCGTTCCAGGCCCGCCGGGCCGCGATCCGCGTGAAGAGGGCGGGCGCGGACGGGAAGACGCGCAACGAGTACGTCCACACGCTCAACGGGTCGGGCCTGGCGGTGGGGCGGACGCTCGTCGCGATCCTCGAGAACTTCCAGCGGGAGGACGGGTCGGTCGGGATCCCGGCAGCACTCCGGCCGTACTGCGGAGGGCTCTCCGAGATCCGACGGCCCGGCTGAGGTAATATTCGCGCCCCGCGGGAAGCGGACAGGTGGGAGAGTGGCTTAATCCAACGGTTTGCTAAACCGTCGTAGGCCTTAAAAGCCTACCGGGGGTTCGAATCCCCCCCTGTCCGCCAGTTCCTCCGCCGGAGGAGTGGCCGAGTGGTTTAAGGCGGCGGTCTTGAAAACCGTTGAGCTGCAAGGCTCCGGGGGTTCGAATCCCTCCTCCTCCGCCACCCCCCTCCGTGTCAAGATTCGATCGCAGCCGTGGCCGAGTTCCGCCCCCGCGTCCTCGTCGTCGACGACGACCCACTCTCGAGGAGGATCCTCGAGCAGGCCCTCGGCACTGCGGGGTGCGACGTCGACTCGGCGGCCGACGGACAGGAGGCTCTCGCGAAGGTGAGGAGCCGCCGGCCCGACGTCGTCGTGACGGACTGGCAGATGCCCCGAATGGACGGCTTGACCCTCTGCCGGATCCTCAAGGGCAGCGACGAGACGCGATTCACGCACGTCCTCATGCTGTCGGCCCGGGGGGAAACGGAAGCGAAGGTCACGGGCCTCGAGACCGGTGCGGACGACTACCTCGTCAAGCCTGTGGACCCGGTCGAGCTGAACGCCCGGGTGAGGGTGGGGCTGCGGCTCCAGAAGGCCCTCGGCGAGCTGGCGGCCAAGAACGAGATCCTGGAGAAGCTCGCGCTGACCGACGCCCTGACGGGCCTGGCGAACCGGCGGGCGTTCCTGGATGCTCTCGATGCAGAGGTGGCCCGCGTCGCCCGCCACGAGCGCCCGGCGAGCCTTCTGTTCATGGACCTCGACGAGTTCAAGCGCGTGAACGACACCCACGGCCACGCCGTCGGGGACGAGGTCCTCGCGGGCTTCTCGCGGGTCCTGAACCGGTGCTGCCGGAAGGGAGATCTCGCCGCCCGGATCGGGGGGGAGGAGTTCGCGGTCCTCCTGCCGATGACGGGCCGTGTCGGCGCAGCCCTCGTCGCGGAGCGGATCCGCCGGGCGACGGAGGCCCTTCCCCTCGGCCAGAGCGTCGACGTGGCCCTGACCGTCTCGATCGGGGTCGCCTCCACCGAGGACTCCCCGAAGCCTCTCGAGGCGGCCGTGCTCCTCGGACGCGCGGACGAAGCCCTCTACCGGGCCAAGGCGGGCGGGCGCAACCGGGTCGCCGCCGGCTGAGGCCTCCCGGGCCGCCGTAACACCCTCGAATCGGGGGCTTTCCGTCCCGGGTGGCCCCCCGGTCGGGAAACTCGGGAGGGCCTTCCTGCGTAATCACCTTCTGGCGCCCTCCGGCGCCCCTTTCGAAAGGAATGCGAGACAGATGAGCTCCCGGCTGAAATGGATCCTCGGGGCGGTCGCCGTTGTCGTCGTCGCCCTCGTCATCGTCGCTTCCGTCGCCGGCAAGGACCGGAACCTCACCCGCGTCACCACCGCGAAGGTGGGGAAGTCGGACCTGGTCTCGACCGTCAGCTGCAACGGACGCGTCCAGGCGAAAACCAAGGTCGAGATCTCTTCCCAGGTCATGGGCCAGATCGTCAACCTCGCCGTCGAGGAGGGAGACCTCGTGAAGAAGGGGGACTTCCTCCTTCAGATCGACAAGGCCCAGTACGACGCCTCCACGAAGGCGCAGCAGGCGAACCTCGAGGCCCTCTTCGCCCAGCGCGAGGCGGACCGGGCGACGGTGGAGCAGGCCCGGCGCGACTACGACCGCGAGCGGAAGAACTTCGAGGCGAAGATCACATCCGAGCAGGTCATGCAGAAGGCCAAGCTCCAGCTCGACGCCGGAATCGCCTCGCTCAACGCGGTGGAGCGGCGGATCGAGCAGGCCCGCGCCCAGCTCCTCGGCAGCAGGGACTCCCTCGGCAAGACGACCCTCGTCGCGCCGATGAACGGCATCGTCACGGCGCGCCCCGTCGAACAGGGCGAGAACGCCGTCGTCGGCACGATGAACAACCCCGGCACCGTTCTCCTGACGATCTCCGACATGTCGATCGTCGAGGCGGAGATGGAGGTCGACGAGACCGACATCCCGAACGTGAAAGTGGGCCAGAAGGCGAAGCTGACGCTCGACGCCTGGCCGGACAAGAAGTACGAGGGGGTCGTGACCGAGATCGGCGGCAGCCCGATCACGAAGTCGGCGCTCGGGACCGACGCCACGGCCGTCAATTTCAAGGTCAAGGTCCAGCTGAAGGACCCGCCCGCCGCCATCCGCCCCGGTTTCTCCGTCTCGGGAGAGATCGAGACCGACAAGCGGCCCGGCGCCCTCGCGATCCCGATTCCGGCGCTCGTCGTCGCCGAGGAGTCTTCGCTCAAGCGCGTCGAGAAGGGGAAGAAGCCGGCCCCGACCCCGACCCCGTCCGCCGAAGACAAGGAAAAGAAGAAGGACGTCGAGGGGGTCTTCGTCGTCGACAAGGACGGCAAGGTCGACTTCCGGAAGGTGAAGACCGGCATCACGGCCGAGCTCCAGATCGAGATCGTCGAGGGGCTGAAGGAGGGCGACGAGATCGTCTCCGGCCCGTTCCGGGCGCTCCGGGCCCTCCGGATCGGCGACCGCGTGAAGGTGGACAACAGCGGCGTCCCGCGGGACGAGAAGAGCTCGTAGACCGTCGACATGCTGAACGGGGAGCTCCTCCGCGTCGCCTGGCGGGCCATCAGCGCCCACAAGCTGCGGTCGTTCCTGACGCTCCTCGGCGTCATCATCGGGGTGATGACCGTCATCGCGGTGGTGTCGGTCATCCAGGGTCTCAACAACTACGTCGCGACGAAGCTCTTCTCCCTTTCCCCCGACGTCTACACGATCGAGCGCTTCGGCATCATCACGACCCGGGACGGGTTCCTCGAGGCGTTGAAGCGGAAGCGGATCCAGAAGAGCGACTTCGAGATGTTCCAGCGCCTCTCGAAGACCGCGGCCATGGTGGGCGCCCGCTCGGGAACCACCCGCCCGGTGAGGTCGGGAAGCAGGCGCCTCTCCGACGTCCAGATCTCGGGCGTGACGGCGAACGTCGCCGAGCTCTCCAACCTCGACGTCGACCTCGGGCGCTTCTTCACCGAGTCGGAGAACGAGCGGCGCGCCTTCGTCGCCGTCATCGGGACGGAGGTCCGCGACGAACTCTACCCGCGGCTCGACCCGGTCGGCCGGACGATCTCGATCGACGGGATCCCGTTCCGCGTCGTCGGCCTCCTCGTCAAGCAGGGTTCCGCCTTCGGGCAGAGCCAGGACAACGTCGTCTACGTCCCGCGCGAAGCTCTCGCGAAGGCCTGGGGCGCGCGGCGGGGGCTGTCGATCTACGTGAAGGCCAGGGGCGGCGTCGAAGGGATTCCGGCCTCGATGGACGAGGCGCGCGCCATCTTCCGGGCGCTCCGCAAGACCGCGCCCTCGGCCCCCGACCCGGTCTCGTTCGTCACGGCCGAGGCGATCCAGGTCGTCTGGCGCTCGATCTCGGCCGGCGCCTTCGCCCTCCTCGTCTTCATCAGCGGCATCTCGCTCGTCGTCGGGGCGATCGTCATCGCGAACATCATGCTCGTCTCCGTCGTCGAGAGGACGAAGGAGATCGGCATCCGCCTCGCCATCGGCGCGAAGAAGCGCGACATCCGCCGCCAGTTCCTCCTCGAGGCGGCCCTCCTCTCCCTCGGCGGCGGCGCCGTCGGCGTCCTCTTCGGATGGATCATCTCGTCCCTCATCAACGCGTTCTCGCCCCTTCCGACGCTCGTGACCCCCGGCCTGATCCTCACGGGCCTCACGCTCGCCACGCTCACCGGCCTTCTCGCCGGCGTCTTCCCGGCGGTCAAGGCGTCGCGCCTGCCGCCGATCGAGGCCCTTCGCTATGAGTGAGCGCTTCTTCGACGGCCTCCGCCGCACGCTGGGAGAGAACCTCCGCTTCGCGTCCATCGCCCTGCGCGCGCACAAGCTGCGCGCCTTCCTGACGATCGTCGGCATCGTCATCGGGGTCTGGACCGTCATCGCCATGGTCGCGCTCGTGACCGGCTTCAACCGGTCGACGATGGCCGCCTTCTCGTCGTTCGGCACGACGCTCGTCCAGTTCCAGAAGTTCGAGCCCCGCTTCTTCGGCGGCGGCCACCGGCCTCCCGAGGAAGAGCGCAACCGCAAGGACCTCACGATCGAGGACGCCGAGGCCATCGCCCGCCTCGCCCCCTCCATCGCCGCCGTCTCGCCCGAGCGCTACCTCTGGGGCGGCTCGAAGGTGAAGGGGAACGGGAAGGAAGCGAACTCGCCGACGGTCTCGGGCGGCACCCAGAGCTACCTCGTCTGCAACAACTGGACGATGCAGGACGGACGGAACATCACCGACGTCGACGTCCAGCACGCCACCGACGTCGCCGTCGTCGGGTGGGACGTCGTCGACGCGCTCTTCGAGGGGAAGGACCCGGTGGGGAAGCCGATCACGATCAACGGGCGGCGGGTCCTGATCGTCGGCGTTCTCGAGAAGAAGGGCTCGCAGATGGGCGGCAGCCCCGACAACTTCATCCTGATCCCGATCACGACCTTCGACGTCTTCTTCCCTCAGATCAAGAACTCGGGCGGCGACACCCTCCACATCGCCACGATCCCGAGGTCACCCGAGCTGATCCCGAACGCGATCGAGGAAGGGACGAACATCCTCCGGGCCCGGCGGAAGGTGCCGTTCAACAAACCGAACGACTTCGCCATCTTCACCGCCGAGAAGATGATCACCCAGATGACGGCGGTCACGAACGCGATCTCGGGGGTCATGGTCTTCATCGCCGCCATCGCGCTCCTCGTCGGCGGCGTCGGCGTCATGAACATCATGCTCGTCTCCGTCACCGAACGGACCAAGGAGATCGGCCTGCGCAAGTCCGTCGGGGCGCTCAGGCGCGACATCAGCCTCCAGTTCCTGACGGAAGCGATGACGCTCACGGGCCTGGGCGGGGCGGTCGGCGTCGGCCTCGGCCTCCTGACGGCCCTCGTGGTCGGGGCCGTCTCGCCGCTCAAGACCGCGACGCCGCTCTGGAGCGTCCTCCTCGGCCTCGGCGTCAGCCTCTCCATCGGCCTCTTCTTCGGCCTCTACCCCGCCCTCAAGGCCGCCCGCCTCGACCCCATCGAAGCCCTCCGCTGGGAATAGAGCCCGGGGGGCAGAATCATGGGGTCAGGTCTACCTTCTACACTCTGCGCCCGTGCGCAGAGTGTAGAAGGTAGACCTGACCCCCCCCTCAGGCCAGGGCGAGCGAGAGGGCGACCGCGACGGTGAGAAGCGCGAACGACACAGCCAGGAAGACCCTCCAGAACGGGGCGCGATGGGCGCGTCCGCGGAGGTAGAGGTCGGCGCCGATCAGGTTCGCGAGGGATGAGATCGGGGTTCCGCAACCTCCGGCGTTCACGCCGTAGAGGAGCGCGGTGAAGAGGACCCCGCCCCCCGCCTGCGCCGCTTCGGGGGCGAGGAGGATCGCCGCCGGGACGTTCGAGACGATCTGCGAGAGGAGCGCGCCCGAGAGGACGAAGCCTGCGGGCGTCGCGCCGAGAAGCGCGACGGGGTCGAGCGCCGTAAAGAGCGCCGAGCGGCGGAGCCCCTCGACGCCGACGAAGAGGGCGGAGAAGACGCCGAGCAGCGTGAAGTCGGTCTTCAGGAGACCGCGCCCGAGGAGGGCGGCGGCGGGAACGGCGGCGACGAGGGGTGCGAGCCGCGGGATCGCCTGCGAGATCGCGAGGAGCTGGAGTGAGAGGAGGAAGAGGCCTGCGGTCGCGAGCCGCGGCTCGACGGGGCGCTCCGTCTCCGGCGGCGCGGGCAGCGGACGACGCGGGACGAGGATCGGGACGAGGGCGAGCGTGGCGACGGCCATTCCCGCGACCCACGGAAGCTGCGCCGCGAAGAACCCCGCCGTCGTGAAGCCGCCGCGCGAGAAGAGCAGGAGGTTCTGGGGGTTGCCCGTCGGCGTGAGGCAACCGAGGAGGTTCGCGGCCTGGATCTCGAGGACGACGACGCGGAGCGGGTCGAACTCCGGCGCGACCTTCTCGAAGGCGAGCGTGAAGGGGACGACGAGCAGGAGCGCGACGTCGTTCGTCACCATCGCCGACACCGCCCCGGTCGTGAGGATCGCGGCGACGGCGAGCGTCCGCTCGGATCGGACGCGCGAAAGGACCTTCCCGACGACGGCCTCGACGAGGCCCGAACGCTTCAGGCACTCGACCGCCAGGATCAGGACGAGGAAGAGCGAGAGAAGGTGGAGATCGAGGAGCGCGCGGATCTCGGAAGGGGAGACGAGCCGGAAGAGGAGCGCGAAGAACGCCAACGCGAGCGATACCCCAAGCACGCCCGCATGATATCCACGGACCCAAGGATGGGGTCTGGTCTACGCTCTACACTCTGCGCGCCGGGCGGCGGATGCCGCCCGGCGCGCATCGGGCTGCCGGGTCAGGGTCAGAGGCTGGCGAAGCGGTCCGTCGCGGCGACGAGGGCCCGGCTGTTCGGCGCCTCGAAGGCGCTGTGGCCGGAGTCGGGCGTGACGATGAAGTCGGCTTCGGGCCAGGCGCGGTGAAGCGCCCAGGCGCTGAAGATCGGGCAGACGACGTCGTAGCGGCCCTGGACGATGACCGCGGGAATGTGCCGGATCCGGCCCACGTCGCGCAGGAGCTGGTCGTCGACCTCGAAGAAGCCGCGGTTCTGGAAGTAGTGGGCCTCGATCCGCGCGAAGGCGAGGGCGAACTCGTCCTCCTCGTAGTGCCCCGTGAAGGCCGCGTCGGGGAGGAGCTTCGACGTCGCCCCCTCCCAGCCGCTCCAGATCTTCGCGGCGGCGAGGCGGACGCCGGGGTCGTCGCTCGTCAGGCGCCGGTGGTACGCCGCGACCATGTCGCCGCGCTCGGACTCGGGGATGTGCGCGAGGTAGGGCTCCCAGGCGTCGGGGAAGAGGATCGAGGCCCCCTCCTGGTAGAACCACTCGATCTCCTTCCTGCGGAGCAGGAAGATCCCGCGCAGGACGAGCTCGGTGACCCGGTCGGGGTGCCTTTCGGCGTAGGCGAGGGCGAGCGTCGAGCCCCAGGAGCCGCCGAAGACCTGCCACTTCGCGATGCCGAGGTGCTCGCGGACCTTCTCGGTGTCCTCGACGAGGTCCCACGTCGTGTTCGCCTCGAGGCTCGCGTGCGGCGTGCTCTTCCCGCTGCCGCGCTGGTCGAAGAGGACGATCCGGTACTTCTCCGGGTGGAAGAAGCGCCGCATCTTCCCGTCGGTCCCGCCGCCGGGTCCGCCGTGCAGGAAGACGACGGGCTTCCCGGCGGGGTTCCCGCACTCCTCGAAGTGGAGCTCGTGCACGTCGGAGACGCGAAGGCGGCCGGTGCGATACGGCTCGATCTCGGGGTAGAGCCAGTTGATCGGGTCCTTGACGGGGTGGGCCATGCGAACCTCCGGTCTCATCCTGACAGAGGACGGCCGCGCCGTCGCGCGGGTCCCTCGGCGCGCCCCGCCCGGGTTCTACAATGGAAAATCAAGACCTGACCCCGTCAGAGATTCTCTTCGAAGAAGGAGACGAGGCGCTGGTGGACGGCGTGGCGGGTCGCGCGGTCGCGGGGGCCGTGCTTCATGCCGGCGAAGGGGACGAAGACGTACTCCTTGCGCGCCTTGTTGAGGGCGTCGGCGAAGGCGATCGACTGCTGCATGTGGACGTTGTCGTCCGCCGTGCCGTGGACGACGAGGAGCTTCGGGCCGAGCTGCGCAGCGTGCGTCAGCGGGGCCGTCGCCTCGTAGCCTTCGGGGTTCTCCTTCGGGAGCTTCATGTAGCGCTCGGTGTAGATCGAGTCGTAGTACTTCCAGTGGGTCACCGGCGCGCCGGCGAAGGCGGCCCGGAAGACCCCCGGCGCGCGCGTCGCGGCGGTGAGAGTCATGTAGCCGCCGTAGGACCAGCCGTGGATCCCGAGGCGGGCCGGGTCGACGAAGGGGAGCTTCTTCAGCTCGGCGATCCCCTCGAGCTGGTCCTTCAGCTCGACCTCGCCGAGGCGCCTGAGGATCGCCGACTCGAAGGCGAGGCCGCGCCCGCCGGAGCCGCGGTTGTCGACCGCCCAGACCAGGAACCCCTTCGAGGCGAGGACGTGGTCGAGCAGGGACGTGCCCCCCCAGCGCTCCTGGACGAGCTGGGCGTGCGGGCCGCCGTAGACGTAGACGACGACCGGGTACCTCTTCGACGGGTCGAAGTCGGCCGGCTTCACGAGCCTCGTGTAAAAGAGCGTGCCGTCGGAGCCGGTGAAGGAGCCCATCTCCGTCGTCGCGAGGGCGAACTCGTCGAGGGACGTCTTCGGTACGAAGACGCTCCGGATCAGCGTCCCGTCCTGCCGCCTCAGGACGACGCGCGGGGGCGTGTCGACGTTCGACCAGGCGTCGAGGACGAACCGCCCGCCGGGGGAGGGGATCGCCTGATGCGTCCCCTTGTCGAACGTGAGCTGTGCGAGGCCGGAGCCGTCGAGGCCGACACGGTAGAGGTGCCGCTCGCGGGGATCCTTCGCGGTGGAGGTGAAGAAGACCGCGCCCGACCCGGCGTCGAGCTTCGGGTCGCCCTCGATCGCCCAATCTCCCGTCGTGACGGGGCCGACGAGCGTGCCGTCCATCCGGTAACGCCAGAGGTGCAGGAACCCGCTCCGCTCGGAGCGCCAGAGGAACCCGGAGCCGTCGGGGAGAAAGAGCGGGGGCTGGTGGGCGTTGATCCACGAGGCCGAGGTCTCCGTCAGGAGGCTGCGCAGGACGCCGTCCCCGGATCGAGGAAGGAGGAAGGCCTCGATTCGGGTCTGCGTCCGGTTCATCTTCGTGAAGGCGACGGCCGAGGAGTCGGGCGTCCAGGAGAGATCCGGGCCGAGGAGGACGTCGTTCCCGTCGAAGTTGACGACCCTCGAGGTCGTCGTCCCGTCGGGGCTCCCCCAGCCGACGACCTTCACCGACGGAGAGGCGTTCGGGTCGCCGGGCTTCGGGTAGCGCTGGGGCAGGTGCTTTCCGTTCGTCGGGAGGAAGTCGACGAGCGGGTATTCCGGGACCTTCGAGACGTCGAGGCGCAGGAATGCGATCGCCGAGGAATCGGGCGCCCACTCGTAGGCCCGGCCGTCGCCGCGGCCCGCGAGCTCCTCCTCGTAGACCCAGTCGAGCCGACCGTTCAGGAGCGTGGGGCTCCCGTCCGCCGTCAGGCGGGTGGCCTTGCCCGTGGCGACCTCGACGAACCAGAGGTCGTTCCCCTTGACGAAGGCGACCTTCGCGCCGTCGGGGGAGAAGCCCGGCAGCTCCTCCTCGGCCTCGTCGTTCGTGAGCCGCCGGGCCGCCTTCGCGCCGGGCTCGTAGTGCCACAGGTCCTTCTCGGCGGCGACGAGGAGCGCCGTCCCGGCCTCGTTCCAGGTCGCGCCGTCCACGGGGAACGTCCGGGGCTTGCCGTCCTTCCCGGTCCCCTCGGCGGGGATCGCCTCGAGGAGCTTCCGCGCCTTCCCGTCTCGGCGTCCTCTTCCCAGAGGACGGCCTTCGCCTCGGGCCCGGAGCCCGCCTTCCTCAGGTAGGTGAAGCGCGTCGCGTCCCTCCACCGGAGGGCCGTCGGCGCGGGCTCGACGAGGGGCTCGGCGGCGTAGACGCGCTCGAGGGTGAGCGCCTTCTTCGGCGCGGGGTCGGCGCCGGAGACGGCGAGGGCGGGCGCGAGGAGGGAGGCGGCGGCGAGGAGCGCGATCGGCAGGGCAGGACGCATCGCGCCCGACGATAGCCGAAAAGGAAGCGCCCCCCGGAAGCCGGGGGGCGCCTTTTGCGGGTCAGGACCCGCGAACGCTCCGTTTCAACAGCGGGGGAATGCCGTCCGCTGTGACCGGTCGTCACCGGAGGGCGCTACTTCAACAGCTCGATCTCGCTCAGTTTCCACGTCTTGTCGAACCAGGGCTCGAGCGGGCCGTACAGCCGGAACAGCATGTTCCACCCCTTGCCGGGGATGGTCTGGATCCAGTTGTTTTCCATGCCGGAAGGGGCACTGGGCCCGAAGTAGACGTCCACCGAGCCGTCCTTGCTGACGACCAGGCCGTTGTCGAGGCTGCTCACCTGCGGGAAGTCTTCGTCGGTCTGGAGCATGGAACGGGTCTGGTTGTCGTACACGATCGCGGACCAGAAGTCCTTTGCCGGAGCCTTGGGCAGCACGTGCAGTCGATAGGTCTTGCCGCCGTCCAGCGGATTGCCCTGGGAATCCAGGAGTCCGACGGCGTACTGGGAGCCCTGGCCGACCATCTTGGCTTCCATCGCGGGCGTGACTCCCGTGGCGTAGAAATAGAAGAAGGCGGCCGCGTCCAGGTAGGCCACGCCGGGCTGCTTCTCGAACTTGTAGCCGCCCAGCCACTGGCGCCAGGTGCTCTTGGGATAATAGAAGGCCTCGGGTATGCGGCTCTTGTAGGTGAGGGTGCGCGCGGTCGCGTCGCCCACCGCGGCGGCCTCGGTCAGGATCGCCTTCATGCGGGCGTCGGGCGCGAAAGGCCTCCCCTTCTCGATGCCGATCGAGGCGAAGAAACCGAGGGTGACCGGATCGAGCGACGCGACGGGTTCGTTCTGGACCACGTAGTCGAGAAGCTCCCAGAACCGGTAATCCCCCGGCGCCACCGTGGAGAAGGCCCGGTCGGACACGTTGACGAACTTGTTGGGCGGCGGATTCCCGGCCTGCGACAGGGGATAGATGCGCGTGTTCTTGTGCAGGCTCTCGATCGCAGGCCGGATGTCCCCTTTCACCGGCATGTTGCGCCAGACGAGGATGGACTCGAACGTCGGCACCCGCACCGGCATGTACCCCGCGGGCGCTTCGCCCTGGTACCCGGGCGGCAGCAGCAGGTACTTGCCGCCCTTGCCCTTGTCCGGGCCGACGATTCCGATGTCGGTCACGTACCTGAACCAGAAGTCGTCGATCATGCCGAGCGTTCTGGGGGGCACCTCGACCACCAGCGGGCCGTCGTGCAGGTTGATCCAGATCCACGTGTAGGGTGTGGTCGCGTTCGCCGTGAGGAAGATCGAACGCGCGTTCATGTTGGCTTCGAACGTCGGGACGGTGACGTTCGCGGGGCCGACTCCGAGCAATCCCTCGCGCAGCCCGGCCATGTTCACCGGCGCCAGAGCCAGCAGGTAGGACTGGACCGCGCGCTGGAAGTCGAGGTTGTCGTAGACCTTCCCGACCGTCGCCTCGTCCGGAAAGCCGTCGAAAAAGCTCAGCGTGCCGAGCCGCGTCTGCACCATGTCCGGCGCGGCGATCCCGGCCGGAATGTCCGTCGTCATCTTCGGTTTCGGCGGAGCCGCCGCCAGGCCCATGCTCGCGGCGAGTCCGCAGACGAGCAGGGCCGTCAGTCGAATCCTCACTCCTGACTCCTTTCGGTTCCGGATTCCGCCAGCCTTCCGACTCAGCGTACGCGGGCCCGGTGCTACTTCGTTCCGGCCGCCATCGGCTTCATCGTGAACGGGTCGCGGAGCGGGACGTCGGTCACCTTGCCCGCCGTCAGCTCGGGGAACTTCACAGGGTGCTTCGGGTCGGGGTTCAGCATGTCGTCCTTCTTGCCGACGGCCAGGACGGTGACCTTGTCCGTCGCGAGGAGGCGCTGGGCGACCCGCTTCACGTCGGCCTTCGTCACCTTCTCGACGTTCGCGGCGTAGCTGCGCCAGTACTCGGGCTCCTTCGCGAAGCGGCCCGTGAACTCCTCGTCGAGGAAGACGCTCATGGTCTGGCCCTTCGTCGTGAAGTTCCTCGAGAGCGTGTCGATGAAGGAGCTCTTCGCGGTCTGGAGCTCCTCGTCCGTGACGTCGGCCTCGCGGATCTTCTTCATCTCCTCGAGGACGATCTGGGTGGCGTAGGCACAGGTCCGCACCTTCGACTGGAAGGAGGCGCGGAAGGTGCCGGGGAACCAGATGCCTCCCGGCAGGCCGGAGCCAGCCGAATAGGCGAGCCCCTCGTCGGAGCGGACGCGGTTCGTGATCCGGCTCGTGAAGCCGCCGCCGCCGAGGATGTCGTTCATGACGAGGGCGGCGAAGGTGTCGGGGTCGTCGCGCTGGAGCGCGGGGAGCATGACCGAGACGCGTCCCTGGTTGACGTCCTTGTCGACGAGGTAGAGGCCGGGGGCCATCGCGTGGGCCGGCTTCGGGACGGACGGCGCCGCCTCGCCCTTGTACGGCCAATTCGCGAACAGGGCGTCGAGCTTGGCGATCATCTGCGCCCGGGTGACGCCCTTTCCGAAGTCTCCCGAGGCGGCGACGACGACGTTCTTCGGGTCGACCCACTTCCGGTGGAACGCGACGAGGTCGTCGCGTGTAATCGATTCGAGGGAGGCCTTCGTCCAGTAGCGGTTCAGGTAGTAGCCCTCGCCGAAGGCGAGGAAGCCGCGCTCCCGCTGCTCGATGTCGGCGGTGTCGTCGTTGCGGGACTTCATCTCGGTCAGGAGCTGGTCCCTGCGGAGCTTCAGCTTGTCGTCCTGGAAACGGGGCTCGGTGAGCGCCTCGCGGAGGATCGCGAGCCCCTCGTCGAGGTCCTTGGCGAGGAGGTTGAGGGAGACGGAGCCGCGGTCGAAGGCGTAGCTCGAGTTCAGGTTGGCGGCGAGGAAGGCGAGGCGCTCCTCGAGCTGCTCGGCCGTCTTGGACTTCGTCCCTCCGCGCGCCAGAAGGTAGCCGGCCAGCTCGGCGAGCCCTTCCTTCCCGGGCGGGCTGAGGTACGTGCCGCCGCGCAGGGTCACCGTGACCGAGACGAGCGGGAGCTCGCGGTCCTCGGCGACGAAGGCGACCGGGCCGGACTTCAGGACCGTCCTGTACTCCTTCGCCGTCGGAGGCTGGTAGGTGAACTTCGGGTAGGTCAGCTTGTCCGGATGCGGCGGGACTCCCTGGGCTGCGGGGGCGAGGAGGAGGGCGCCGAGGACGGCGAGGGCGGACGTCCGAACGAGGGTCTTCATCGTCTTCACCTTGGTCTTCACTCTCCGCTCCTCACTTCTTCCCGGCCGTCTCGAGCTCGGCGAGGCGCTCCTTCGCCTTCGCGACGAGCAGGTCGAAACCCTTCTTCATCTCGGGGGGCACCTGGGCCGACTGGGCTTCCATCTTCGCGATGCCGTCCTTCAGCTTCGCGGCGTCGGTTTCGGCGCCGAGGCGCTGGAGCGACTGCCTGATCATCGGGCGGATCTGCTCCGGGACGTCCGCGAGGGCGGCGTCGTCTTCCGACGGGGCCGAGCCCGCCTTGCGAGAGACGAGCGCCGTCGCCTGGTTCTCCTTCACGAGATAGGTCTGCGCAACCCGCTGGACGTCGGCGGCCGTGACCGCCTCGAGCTTCTTCGGCCCGGTGTTCATCTCCTGCCAGTCGCCGTAGGCCTCGTTGACCATCAGCTGGACGAGGATCGGGAAGTTCGAGGAGAGCCGGCGGAACGATCCCGCCGCGATGTTGTTCTTCACCTTCTGGAGCTCGTCGACGGGGACGGGCTCCTTCTTCAGGCGCTCGATCTCGCCGAGGGCCTTTGCTGCGACCTCGGCCGGCGTCTTCCCTTCCTTGACCTCGGCGCCGAACGTGAAGGACCCGGCGTACTTGCCCGGGGCGCCGAAGGAGTTGTGCGAGGCGCTCGCCTGGGTCGCGACGGCGTCGGAAGGGAGGACCATCGACTTGTAGAGGCGCCCCGTCCGGCCGTTCAGGAGCTCGGCCAGGACCGAGAGGGCGTACGAGTCCTTGTGCTGGAACGGCACGGTGTGCCAGCGGATCTCGGCGGTGGGGTTCGTGTCGGCCTCGCCCTCGAAGCGCAGGTCGTACTGCCACTTCGTCGGGAGCGTGACGACCTCGGGGGGCGCGACCTTTCCGCGCGGAATGCGCCCGAAGTATTCGTTCGCGAGCCTCAGCGCCTCGGCCCTGTCGAAGGCGCCGACGAGGACGGCGGTGAGGTTGTTCGGGGCGTAGTAGGTCGCGAAGTAGTCGTCGGCCTGCGCCTTCGTGATGTTCGCGACGTCGGAGGCGTAGCCGATGACGGGCCAGGTGTACGGCGTCGAGTGCCAGAAGATCGACTCGAACGCCTCGTCGAGCTTCCCGGTCGGGGTCGACTCGACGCGGAGCCGGCGCTCCTCGTAGACGACGTCCCGCTCGGCGTAGAACTCGCGGAAGACGGGGTCCTTCAGCCGGTCGGACTCCATCCAGAACCAGAGCTCCAGCTTGTTCTTGGGGACGGTGATGAAGTAGGCCGTCAGGTCGTTCGTCGTGAAGGCGTTCATCCCCGAGGCGCCGTTCTTCGTGTAGATCCGGTCGAATTCGTTCTTCACGAGGAGGTCGCGCTGCTCCTTGACGAGCGCGTCGAACTTCACCTCGAGCTCCTTGTAGCGCGGAGTCTTGCTCTCCGGCTTCGTGATGTCGTCGACTTCGCCCCGCCGCCAGGCGGCGCGCATCTTCGACTCCTCGGCCCGCATCTCGTCGCGCAGCTTCTCCTGCTCGCCGATGATCTCGAGGTCCCGCTTGGGGTCCTTCGAGCCGAGCGTCGTCGTCCCCTTGAACATCATGTGCTCGAAGAGGTGGCTGATGCCGGTGATGCCGACGCGCTCGTTGACGCTGCCGACCTTCGCGACCCAGCCGGCCGACACGGACGGCTCGTCCGGCCGATGGACGAGGAGGAGCTTCATCCCGTTCGGGAGGACGTGCTCCTCGGCTTTGACTTCCTGGGCCGCGGCGGGGCCTCCGAGAAGGAGGACCGCGGCGACTGTGGCGACTGTGGCGACGAGGACTTGTCTGCTTATGGTCATGGACACCTCACCTTGGCAGTTTTATACGCAGGCGACGCGCCGGGGGTTTTCCCCGGCGATGTCATGTCGTTTCGTGAGAACGGTTTGCAGGATTCGTTCCGAGCCGGGCGGGACAGCCCCCGGGCGGCTCCCTCCTTCCCGGTTCCTACAGGAATCGCCGTATGGCGTCGCGCCAGAACGGCCAGTCGTGCCCGAAGACCCCGGGCCAGAACTCGGCGTGGACGGGGATCCCCTTGCCCTGCAGGAGGCCCGCGAAGTGCCGGTTCTCGCCGATGAGCGCATCGTGCTCGCCGGTTGCGACGAACCAGTCGACCTGGCGGAGGCGCTGGACGAGCCCCTCGTCGGCGTTCGCGACGAAGGCCTCTGGACAGTGGAAGTAGCAGAGGTCGTCCCAGTAGCCGTCGAGGAACTGCCCCACGTGGTAGAGGCCCGAGAAGAGGACCGCCTTCGTGACCAGGCCCGGGTAGCGCCCGGCGAAGCTCGCGGCATGGTAGGCGCCGAACGAGGCGCCGCAGACGCCGAGGTCGCCGCGGCCGGAGCGGTGCTGGATGTAGGGGACGAGCTCGTTCGAGAGGTAGCGGTCGTAGTCGGCGTGCCGCCTCACGCGGTAGGCGGGAGGCGCGTTCTTGTTGTACCAGCTCTCGGTGTCGATGGAATCGACGCAGACCAGCTGGATGTAGCCGGCATCCACCTTGTCGGCGAGAGCGCCGGTGAGGCCGAAGTCCTCTGCCTGCCAGAAGCGCCCCATCGAGGTGGGAAAGATGACGACGGGGTAGCCGCGGTCTCCGAACCAGAGGAACTCCATCGTCCGGCCCAGGTGGTGACTGACCCAGGAGTGGTATTCGCGCCTCATGCCACGGAGTCTATCGAGGCTCGGAGCTTTGCGGCTCGAGGGGGGGTCCGATACGATCCCGGACGCGGAAGAACCGGATCCGTGGAGGGTGACGTGAGCGTGAAGACGATCGGGGTCCTGTTCGGCATGGAGGACACCTTTCCGTGGGCCCTCTGCCACGAGATCAACGAGCTGGCCCGGCGTCGCGGCCTCGCGGTGAAGGGGGAGCCCGTCCAGATCGGCCACGTCTCGCAGGAGCAGGCGTTTACGTACGACGTGATCCTCGACCGCATCAGCCACGAGGTGCCGTTCTACAGGACGTTCCTCAAGTGCGCGGCCGCGCGCGGCGTGCAGATCGTCAACAGTCCGTTCTGGTGGTCGGCCGACGACAAGTTCTTCGACAACGTCGTCGCGAGGGCCGTTGGGGTCGCCGTGCCCCGGACGGTTCTCCTGCCGCACAAGGAGCACCCGCCGAACACGACCGAGAAGTCGTTCCGGAACATGGGGCTCGTCGACTGGGACGAGGTCTTCCGTTACCTCGGCTTCCCCATCTTCATGAAGCCGGCCTACGGCGGCGGCTGGAAGGACGTCTACAAGGTCCACAGCCGCGAGGAGTTCTTCGAGGCGTACGACAAGACGCACACCCTGACGATGATGGCCCAGGAGGCGATCGAGTTCACCGACTACTACCGCTGCTGGGTCGCGGGCCGGCGGAAGGTGAAGATCATCCCGTACGCCCCGAAGGAGCCCCACGAGTCGCGCTATTCGGCAGTCGCCGGGCAGGTCGTCCCGGATGACATGGCGCTGCGCGTGACGAAGGACGCCCTCGCCCTCTGCGATGCGCTCGGCTACGACATGAACACCGTCGAGTTCGCCGTCCGGGACGGCGTCCCGTACGCCATCGACTTCATGAACTGCGCCCCCGACGCCGACCTCAACTCGGTCGGCGAGGAGACCTTCCGCTGGATCGTGGCCGAAATGGCCGAGTTCCTCGTCGAGCGGGTGCTTCACCCGCAGCCCTGGGAGCCGACGGGGACCTGGCCGAAGGCGCTGGGGCTGATGCCGCGGTAACGGCGGGCGCCCGCTATTCCGGGAGGGGCCCGCCCGCGAGGTAGAGGTCGATGACCTCGAGCGCGTCGTTCCGTGGCTCCTCGTTCGGCCACCGGGCGACGGCCTCTCGGAGCTCCCTGGCCTCCGCTTCGAAGCGTTTCGGCCCGAACGTCTGCGCGGCGAGGAGGGCGCCCCACGACAGCCCCTTCACGTGCGTGATCCGGCCGAGGGAGAGGTCCTTCGCCTCCGCGCGGTAATCGGCCGCGAGACGGACGATCGCCTGGCGCACGAGCGGCTCCCACGCCGGGTCGGGCGCCCCGGCCATCTTCACGAAATTCAGGACGTACTCGCGCTGGAGCGGCTCGGGGTGCTCGAGTCGCGCCGCCATTCTCTCCGTCAGCCCAGGGAGCGCCCGGATGCGCTCGATGGCCTTCCGGTGGTGCGCCTCGCTCTTGTCGATGAAGAGGTGCGTGAGGAACGTCTCGAGCGGGGCGTCGTCGGGGAGCGCCGCGAGCTCGGCGGCCTGGGCCTCGACGCGCCTGGCGTCCTCGGCCCGCATTTCGGCCTGCCGCGCCTCGTCGGCGACGCGCCCTTCTTCGGCCCTCCTGGCGTCCTCCGCGGAATCCTTGACGAAAAGCGCGAACGCTCCGCAGTAGGCGAGTACGGCGAGACCCGCGAGGACCGCACCGGCAGGGCGAAGCCACGCTGTCCCGGAGACGGAACCGGGCTCGGACCAGAGGAGGAACCCGAGGAGGCCGATCACGAGGAGGGGGAGAAGAAAGCCGCCGGCCAGGCCGGCAACCGTCCGCGACGCGTAACGGACCTCGAGCGAGAAGACTGCCGCCCCGACGGAGAGGATGCCGAGTCCGACGACGGTGCCCAGGACGGCGAGCGTCGGGATGCCCGGTGAACGGCTCACCCAGTCGAATCCCCCGCGCGCGACGCAGACGAGGGCTCCGAAGAGGACGAGGAGCCACGCGCCGATGGGGAGGAAGAAGACGACGACGAGCCCCATCGCGTCGGGCCCGCTCGGGGGCCGGAGCGTGAAGAGCTTCGTCGTCAGGGCGAGGGCGAGCGTCAGGAGGACGGCGACGCCGAGGGCGGCCGTGCCGAGGCCGGGGAGCAGCGTTCTCATGATGTGTGGCGGGGATGCTAACCGAGGTCCCGCCCGAGCCGTCAGACGAGCCGCGCCCTGAGGAGCGCCGCGTGTCGCCGGCTCACCTCGACCGGCTCCTCGAGGCCGCGCAGGCGCACCCGGAACCCGGCCTTGAACCAGGGCTCGATCCGCTCCACGTGGTCGACGTTCACGATCGTCGACCGGTGGACCCTCAGGAAGTGGCGGGGCGGGAGGAGCTCCTCCCACTCCTTGAGGCTCCTGCCGACGAGCGTCGTCCGGCCGTCGGCGGTGACCGCCTCGGAGGAGTCGCGCGCGGCCCGGAGGCAGACGATCTGCCGCACCCGGACGACCCGGTAGTGCGTCCCGGCGGGGACGATGAGCGGGTCGTCGAGGTGGAGGGGCCGGCCGGGCGTCGCCGCGGACGGCGTTCCGTCGAGGAGCTTGCGGACGGCGGCGGCGAGCCGTTCGGGCGGGACCGGCTTCATCAGGTAGTCGAGGGCGTTCGCCTCGAAGGCGCGGAGCGCGTACTCGCTGTAGGCGGTCACGAAGACGACGCGGGTCCCGGCGGGGATCTTCTCGACGAGGTCGAAGCCGCTCGCGCCCGGCATCCGGATGTCGAGGAAGACGACGTCGGGAGTGAGCCGGGCGATCTCGGCCTCGGCCTCGGCGACGTCGCCCGCCTCTCCGGCGACCTCGATTTCGGGGTGGACGGCGAGCATCCGGCGGAGCTCGACGCGGGCGAGACGCTCGTCGTCGACGACGAGCGCCGTCAGGCGGGGCTTCACGGTGCCTCCGTGTCGACCTCGAGCCGGGCCACGACGAGGTCCTTCTCTTCGGCAATCGTGAAGGAGTGGCGGCCGGGGAAGTGGTGCGCGAGCCGCTCGCGGACGTTCGCGAGGCCGGTGCCGGTCCCCTCGCACGTCCCGTTCGGCGCGAGCCTCCCGCTGTTCGTCACCTCCACGACGAGGCGGCGCCCCCGGAGGCGCGCCGCGATCCCGATCCGCAGCGGCATCGGGCTCGTCTCCATGCCGTGCTTCACCGCGTTCTCGACGAGCGGGTGGACCAGGAAACCGGGGAGGTGCGCGGCAGACGCCTCGGCGGAGACCTCCCAGCTCACCTCGAGCCGCTCCTCGAAGCGGATCTTCTGTATGGCGAGGTAGCTGCGGATGGCCTCCAGCTCGGCCTCGAGAGGGATCTCGCCCGAGCGGGCGTGGAGGAGCGAATAGCGAAAGAACTCCGACAGCTCGGTCACCATGAGGCGCGCCTTGTCCCGGTCCTCCTCGATGAGCGCACGGATGGAGTTGAGCGCGTTGAAGAGGAAGTGGGGGTTCACCTGGTAGCGGAGCATCTCGAGGCGCGCCTGGCTCGCGAGGGCGTCGGCGCGCAGGGCGCGCTCCGTCTCGGCGTCGAGCCGGGCGCGATAGGTGAAGGCGAGGTAGAGCGCGCTCCAGGCCAGGAGCGTGATGCCGTAGTTCGTGGCGCTCTTGAAAGCGCCGGGCCATAGTGGCTTCTCGGGCCAGAGCACCCGCGCGGCCGCCGCCGACCAGACCAGACCGAGGAGGAAGGAGAAGGTCACGGCGACGAGAACGATCCTCCCGGTCTTCGGTCTCTCGGGGAGGAGCCGCTGGTAGACGGCCCAGAGACCGACGCTCGTGAGGAATCCACCCGCCGCCGCGACCGCCTTGAAGTGGAGGTTCTCGAGGAGGGCGGCAAAGGACGGCTCGGAGAGGTAGACGAGACCCGAGAGCCAGAGGACGAGGAGATACCCGCCCCAGCCTGCGACCTGGGCGATCCAGAAGGGACGGCCGGGGAGCTTCACGGTGTGATTCCGGTCGGGCGCCGCCGACGCGGCGTCAAGGCGCCTTCTTCGAGGTGCCGGTGTAGGTCTTCTGGGCGATCTTCCACTCGCCGTCGATCCTCAGGAGCGAGAGGTAGTCGACGAAGAAGACTTTCGGGTAGTCGAGCTCCACCTTCGCGAGGGCCGCGTCGCCCGCCACGTCGATCGAGACGATCCGGCGTTTGCGCTGCGCCTCGTCGGCGGGCGGCTTTCCGGCGGCCCGCGACACGAAGTCGGGCGCGGTCATCGAGACGAGCTTGCCGTCCCTCACGCCCGTGACCATGGCCGAAGGGTGGAAGGCCTTCCGCCACTCCTCGCCGTCGCCCGTCGCGTGACCGCGCAGGTAGGCCTCGACCGGCGCCCGGACCGCCGCGTCGGCCTCTTCCGGAGGGGCCGCCGTCGCCAGGAGAGGCACGAGGAGAAGGGCGAGGAGAACGATGGCGGCGAGCAGAACGAGCGCTCTCTTCACGACGACCTCCAGGATGGCCAGCAGGGACTTCGCGTCCGCGCGGGTCGTGGGATTCGGTCCGGGTGCGCCGATCATGCGGGAAATCTGATCCGCCGGGGCCGGGGCGTCACGGGGAAGCCGGCGAACGGCGCGGCCGGCCGACGAGCGGTCGATTCCGCCGACGAGCGGAAGGGGCAGAATGCGGCCCTGCGGAGGTGACGCGTGAGGAGACTCGGCGGTGGCCTGGCGGTCCTTCTCGGAGGTGCGCTCGTGGCGGTGTCGGCGGAGAGGCCCGCGGACCTGATCCTGAAGAACGGAAAGGTCGTGACGATGGACGCCGCCCGGCCGGAGGCGACGGCGATCGCCGTTTCCGGGGACCGGATCGTCGCCGTCGGCACCGATGCCGCAATAGAGAGACTCCGAGGCGACGCGACGCGCGTGATCGACCTCGCCGGAAGGACCGCCAGCCCCGGCTTCATCGACGGGCACGCGCACCTCGCCGGGATCGGCGACGCCCGGATCGCCCTCGACCTGAGGGGTGCGAAGAGCTGGGACGAGGTCGTCTCACGCGTCGCCGCGGCCGTGAAGAAGGCCCGCCCCGGCGAGTGGATCCTGGGGCGCGGCTGGCACCAGAAGGAGTGGAGCTCGCCCCCCGAGCCGAACGTCGAGGGGTTTCCGCTCCACGCCAGTCTCAGCGCGGCCTCCCCGTCGAACCCGGTCCTTCTCTCTCACGCCAGCGGGCACGCGGCCTTCGTGAACGCCGCGGCGCTCGTGCGCGGCGGCGTCGGCCGCGACACGAAGCCGCCCGCGGGAGGCGACATCCTGAAGGACGCCTCGGGCGAGCCGACGGGCCTCCTGCGGGAAACCGCGGAGGACCTCGTCGACGCGGCGCTGAAGGCCGACCTCGCGAAAAGGACTCCGGCCGAGGTGACCGCCGACCTCGACCGGCGGATCGACCTCGCCGTCGAGGAGTGCCTCCGCAAGGGGGTCACGACCCTCCACGACGCGGGGGTCTCCTTCGACGTCGTCGAGCGGTATCGGCAGCGGGCCGAGGCGGGGACGCTCGGCATCCGCGTCTACGCGATGCTCTCCGCCTCGAACGAGGAGCTCGAGAAGAGCGCCGCGAAGGCGAGGGTCGTCGGCGCGGGACGGAACCACCTCACGGTGAGGGCCATCAAGCGGCTCGCCGACGGGGCCCTCGGCTCGCGCGGGGCGTGGCTCCTGGCGCCCTACGCCGACGCGCCGGGGAGCACCGGGCTGAACACCTACGCCATGAAGGACCTCGAGCGGACGGCCGAGATCGCCGTGACGAACGGCTTCCAGCTGGGCGTCCACGCGATCGGCGACCGGGCGAACCGGGAGGTCCTCGACGTCTACGAGCGCGTCCTCGCGCGCCACCCGAAGAAGGACCTGCGCTTCCGGATCGAGCACGCGCAGCACCTCGACCCGGCCGACGTTCCCCGCTTCGCCAGGCTCCCGGTCCTCGCGATGATGCAGGGGATCCACTGCCCGTCCGACGCCCCGTTCGTCGCCGCCCGCCTCGGCGAGAAGCGCGCGAGGGAAGGGGCCTACGCCTGGCGCCGGGTCCTCGACGCCGGCGCGCGGATCGGGAACGGGACCGACGCCCCCGTCGAGGACGTCGACCCGATCGCCTCCATCCACGCTTCCGTGACGCGCCAGCCGGCGAAGGGGCCGGCCTTCTTTCCCGAGCAGCGGATGACGCGGCTGGAGGCCCTTCGCTCCTACACCGTCGCGAATGCATACGCCGGATTCGAGGAGGACCTCAAGGGAACGCTGACGCCCGGCAAGCTCGCCGACGTCGTCGTCCTCTCGAAGGACCTCTCGACGATTCCGGACGCGGAGATCCCTTCGACGCGCGTCCTCGCGACGATCGTCGGCGGCAAGGTCGCGTTCGACGGGGGGCTGTAGCAGTCAGGCGGAAGCGAGCGCCGCCCGCGCCTCGCGGAACGCGACGCGGAAGCGGGCCATGTCCTCCTCCGTCCCGACGGTGACCCGCAGGCCGAGCTTCGGGTCGCGGGCGGAGACGCGGATGCCGCGCGCCTCCAGGGCGCGCGCGAGCTCCGGGGCGCCCGAGGCCATCGGGACGAAGACGAAGTTCGTCTCCGACGGCGGCGTCGGGAGCCCCTCCTCGCGCAGGAATGCCGCGAGCGCCTCGCGCCCGGCGACGGTGCGGCGGCGGCACGACTCGAGGAACGCCGTGTCGTCGAGGCTCGCCGACGCGGCCGCGACGGCGACGTTGGAGACGGCGAGCGGCGCGCCCCCCATCCGCACCTTCCGGAGCGCGCCGGCGAGGGCGGGAGTCGTCATCGCAGTGCCGACGCGGAGCCCCGCGAGGCCGTGGAGCTTCGAGAACGTGTACGTCACGACGACGGGGAGCCCCCTCTTCACGAGCGGGAGCATCGAGGCGAACCGCGCGGCGTCGGGGTAGTCGCGGTAGGCCTCGTCGACGACGACGACCGCCTTCGCCGACACCCGCTCGCAGAAGGAGCGCAGCGCGGCGGGATCGACGACGGTACCCGTCGGGTTCGCGGGGTTGCAGACGTAGACGAGGCGCGTCGCCGGCCCGACGCGCGCCTCCATCGCGGCGAGGTCGGTCCGGAACGCGGGGTCGTGCGGAACGCGGACGACCTTTCCGCCGAGGGCCTCCGCGTAGAGCCCGAGGCCGGGGTAGGTCGGGTCGGCGGTGACGACCTCGGCGCCGGCCGAGCCCCAGGCGGCGGCGGCCATGCAGAGGAGGGCGTGGGAGCCTGAGCCGAGGACGACCTGCTCTGGAGCAAGCCCCTCGCGCGCAGCCAGCTTTCTCTCGAACTCCGGGACTCCCTGGACGTAGCGGTTCCCAGAGGAGACGGCGTCCACCGCGGCCCGCCGGGCGGCCTCCGACGGGCCCCACGGGTTCTCGTTCTGGCCGAGGCGCACCAGACCACCGGCGGAGGAGGCCGGAGCGGCCGGGGCGGCGTCGGGAGCCGGTACGGCCAGCGACTGCGCGAGCCCTTCGCGCACCGCGAGAAGCGCGGCGGCCGAGGCTGCGGAGCGGGCGAGGAACCGTCGGCGGTCCAGGGGAGTCGGCATGTGGGCCTCCGTCGGGCGGACGATGCCCCGGAGGACGGCTCCCTGTCACGCACGGAAAGGGGGCCTAAACTCCCGCTTTATTCCCGTTCGAGAGGTGGCCCGATGGCGCGAACCCCGCGCGATCCCGAGACGTCCCTGCTCATCGACCTCCTGGCCGAGGCGTTCGAGAGGAAGTCGTGGCACGGCACGAACCTGCGCGGCTCGTTCCGCGGGATGACGGCGGGCGAGGCGGCGTGGCGCCCCGGGAGAGGGGCGGCCGAACGCCTGGGAGCTGGCCCTTCACGCCGCCTACTGGAAGTACGCGGTGAGGCGGAAGCTGACCGGGGAGAAGCGAGGGTCCTTCGCCCTCGAGGGGAGCAACTGGTTCCGGCGCCCGGAGGGCGAGCCCGACGAGGCCGCGTGGAAGGCCGATCTCGCCCTCCTCGCCGCCGAGCACGGCGCGCTCGTCGCCGCCGTCGCCCGGACGCTCCCGGGCTCTCGGGCTCAGCCCGTGCGAAGGCGCTCCACCTCGTGCGGGGCGTGGCGGCGCACGACCTCTACCACTGCGGGCAGGTGCAGGTCCTGAAGAGGCTCCGTCCGAAGGGATGAGCGCAGGCTTCTTCCCGCCGACGCGGGCCTCGGTCGTCGAGGCGGCGCGAAGCGCGGACGCCGGGGAGCGCCGGCGCGCGCTCGAGACGCTCGTCGCCGCCTACTGGCGACCGGTCTACCGGCACGTGCGCCGGAAGTGGGGGAAGGAGCACGAGGAAGCCGCCGACCTGACGCAGGAGTTCTTCGCCGAGCTCCTCGAGCGCGACCTCCTCGCCCGCTTCGATCCGTCGAAGGCGAAGCTCCGCACGTACCTCCGGGTCTGCGTCGACGGCCTCGTCGCCAACGCGGAGAAGGCGGCGGGGCGGCTGAAGCGGGGGGGCGGGGTGCCTCTCCTGTCCCTCGATTTCGAGGGGGCCCGCGAGGAGCTGGAGCACGCGCTGGCCGCTCCCGGGGAGTCGCCCGAGCGCGAGTTCGAGAAGGAGTGGGCGCGGAGCGTCCTCGAGCTCGGCCTCGCGCGGCTCGAGATCGCCCTCGCCGGGCGGGGCAAGGGGATCGCGGCGCGCCTCTTCGAGATCTACGACCTGGGGGCGGAGGGAGAGCCTCCTCCCCCCTATGCCGCCCTCGCCCAGCGCTTCGGCGTCTCCGTCTCCGACGTCACGAACGGCCTCTCGCTGGCGCGGCGCGAGCTCCGCAAGATCGTCCTCGGCCTCCTGGGCGAGATGACGGGGAGCGACGAGGAGTTCCGGCTCGAGGCGCGGGCCCTCCTCGGGGTGGACGGGCCGTGAGGCCGCTGGCGGGGGTGGACGTCGGGCGCCTCGCCCGGGCGCTTCGAGCCCCAGATCTTTCGGGGACCCGATTCCTCCTCCTCCGGGAGATCGGCCGCGGAGGGATGGGGAGCGTCTGGGAGGCCGAGGACCCCGACCTGGCGCGGAGCGTCGCGGTGAAGGTCCTCGACCTTCCCGACGATTCCGGGGATCTCGCCGCCCGCCTCCGGCTCGAGGCCCGCGTCCTGGCGCGGCTCGAGCACCCCGGGATCGTCCCGGTCCACGACGTCGGGAGCCTCCCCGACGGGCGCCCCTTCTACGCGATGAAGATCGTTCGCGGCGAACGGCTCGACGTGGCCGCGGCGCGCCTCGCGACTCTCCCCGAGAGACTCCGGCTCTTCCTGCGCGTCTGCGAGCCGGTCGCCTTCGCCCACGCGCGCGGCGTCGTCCACCGCGACCTCAAGCCCGAGAACGTCATGGTCGGGCCGTTCGGAGAGGTCCTCGTCCTCGACTGGGGGATCGCGCGCGTGATCTCGGATGCGGGCCTGGAACGCCCCAGCCGCAGAGGGGCGGAGCCGGCAGGCGAGGCGGTGGAGAAGGCCCCTCCCGCGGCGGGGACCGCCGCCGGGTCGGTCCTCGGGACGCCCGGCTTCATGGCCCCGGAGCAGGCCCGGGGTGAAGGCGGGGTCGACCACCGCGCCGACGTCTTCGCCCTCGGCGCGCTGCTCGCCGCACTCGTCGGGGAGGCGGTTCCCACGAGCCGCCGCCTCGCGGCGATCGTCGCCCGGGCGACGGCCGCCCGGCAGGACGAGAGGTACCCCGACGTTCCGTCTCTCGCCGCGGACGTGACCCGCCTCCTGGACGGAGAACCGGTCACGGCCTATCGCGAGAGGTTCTGGGAGAGAGCCGCGCGGTTTGCCGGCCGGCACCGCGTGGCGCTCCTCCTCGTGGCGGCCTACCTCGCGGCGCGGGCCGCGATCCTCCTCGTGACCGGGCGTTAATGAAAACGGCGAGGCCGTTGAACAGGTGGGATGAAGGGAGATCGACGATGAACAAGGTGCTTCTGGGGCTGCTTCTGGGAGGAGGGCTCGGCGTTCTCGACGGGCTCACGGCGTGGTTCACGCCCGAGGTCCGCAAGGACATCCTCGGGATCGTGATGGGGTCGACGTTCAAGGGGCTCGTCGCAGGTCTCCTCATCGGTTTCTTCTCGAAGAAGGTCGCCTCGATTCCGGCGACGATCGTCTTCGGCGTCCTGGTGAGCGGCTTCTTCGCCTACCTCGTGGCCGCGCAGATGGGCAAGTACTACTTCGAGCTGATGCTTCCCGGCGCACTGGTCGGTCTCGTCACCGGATACGTGACGGCGCGGTACGGAAAGGGCGGCCCGGTAGGAAACCCGGAGGGCCGTCTGACGTAGTACGTCGGAACGACACATCGGGAGAACACCGTCCGCGGGGAGAGCCCGTGGCCGGGAAGAGTGCCCCTTCCGGGGCGGAACGAAAGGAGACGACGATGGCTGGAAAGGTGAACCCGATTCCCGAGGGGTATGGCAGCGTCACCCCCTACCTCTGCGTCAAGGGCGCCGCGGCGGCGATCGAGCTCTGGAACAAGGCGCTCGGCGCCGAGGAGCTCTTCCGGATGCCGGGACCGGGCGACATGGTGATGCACGCCGAGGTGAAGATCGGCAGCTCGATCGTGATGGTTTCGGACGAGTTCCCCGACTGGGGCCAGCTCGGCCCGATCTCGAGGGGTGGGACGACCTGCACGATGATGCTCTACGTCGAGGACTGCGACGCGGCGTTCAAGCGGGCCGTCGAAGCCGGCTGCGCGGCGACCCAGGAGCCGAAAGACGAGTTCTGGGGCGATCGCTTCGCCAAGGTCACGGACCCCTTCGGCCACCAGTGGGCGTTCGCCACCCACGTCGAGGACGTCTCCCCCGAGGAGATGCAGAAGCGGATGGCGGAGATGATGAAGGGCTGCTGAGCGATTCGCGGGTCGACCGCGGTGCTTCCCGCAGCCGGCCCATGTTAGCTTAGGGCACTTCCGGTAGAAGGAGACCTGCGTTCATGAAAAAGTCCATGGCCCTTCCGGCCCTCGCGCTCCTCGCGTTCGCCCTCGCGGCTTCCCCCGCCGCAGCTGACGGTTTCGGGATGGATCTCGGCCTTCACGGAGGTGTCGTCGGAACGGACGGGGGCAACGGGAACAGCTTCGTCGGCGGCGCGCAGGCGCGCTTCCACCTCTTCTGGATCATCGGGGCCGAAGCCCGGGCGTCGTACTACAGCGACACCTACGACCTCGGCCAGCTCGGCTCGGTCGACATCGAGAACGTCCCGTTCCAGGTCTCCGGGATGCTCTACCTGATCAAGCTCCCGAAGGTCGGGCTCTACCTCCTCGGCGGGGGCACCTACAGCAGCCTGAAGGTGAACGGGAAAGACGTCGGGATCGGCGAGGTGACGGACTCGAAGTGGTCCGCGCACGCCGGCGCCGGGGTGGACATCAACCTCAGCAAGACCATCTCGCTGAACGGCGACGTCCGTTACGTCTTCCTCAATGCGGACAGCGTCGACGAGGCCTTCGAGAGCGCCGTGGCCGACTACAACGGCGACTTCTGGGCGGGCACGATCGGCCTGAACTTCAAGCTCTTCTGACGGAGGTCACCCGAATGTCGAATCGACGACCACTCGTCCTCCCCACGCTCGCCGCTCTCCTCCTTGCTGCTGCGATCCCGGCCGCAGCCCAGCCGAAAGGCGCCGGCAAGTCCGTCGCGGTCGACGCGAAGACGGCGTACGACAAGGCGAAGGCCGCCGCAGTGAAGTGGCAGGCCGACGCCGAGCTCTTCGGCTTCGGCAATCTCTCCACGGGCCCGGTGGACACGGAAGGACGCTCGACGGCCTGGAACCTGAAGTGGTCGTCGAAGTCCGCCGGGAAGATGAACATGATGAGCGTCAACGACGGCGTCCTGACGACCTTCGAGATGGACGGAACCGGAGGGCGCGGCATCCCCGTGAAGCCGGAGACGCTCTTCGACTCGAAGAAGCTCGTGCAGATGGCCGACGAGGCGGGGGGCGCCGCACACCGCGCGAAGGGGGCGAAGGTGACGCTCGGGATCGTCGCGAGCGCGGTGAAGCCCGGAACGACCCTCTGGCACGTCTCCTACTCCGGCGACGACTACAAGGAGGTCTTCCACGTCGCCGTCGAGGGGGAGACCGGGAAGCTGAAGGTCCTGTCGGACTGACGAAGCGCGCGGCCGTCAATCCCGTCGCGAGGGCATGCCCTCGCGACTGGCGGCCTGCTAGCATCCCGCGTCCATGCCCGCTTCCGGCTTCCTTGCCCTCCTGGACGACATCGCCACCGTCCTCGACGACGTCGCGATCCTGACCAAGGTCGCCGCGAAGAAGGCCTCGGTGGTCGCGGACGACGTCGCCGTCCTCTCGCAGGCCGCCGCGAAGAAGACGGCCGGCGTTCTCGGGGACGACCTCGCGCTCAACGCCGAGCAGGTGACGGGCGTGCGCGCGGACCGCGAGCTGCCGGTCGTCTGGGCCGTCTTCAAGGGCTCGATGGTCAACAAGCTGATCCTCGTGCCGGCCGCGCTCGCCATCAGCGCGGTCGCGCCGTGGGCGGTCACGCCGCTGCTGATGATCGGCGGGCTGTTCCTCTGTTTCGAGGGTTTCGAGAAGGTCGCCCACAAGCTCCTGCACGGGAAGGGCGAGGACGAGGCCCACCACGCCGAGCTGACCGCCGCCCTCCTTCGCCCGGACGTCGACCTCGCGAAGGTCGAGAAGGAGAAGATCAAGGGAGCGGTGAGGACCGACTTCGTCCTCTCGGCCGAGATCGTCGCGATCACGCTCGGCACGGTGGCCGCAGCGCCCTTCGTGACGCGCCTCGGCGTGCTCGCCGGGGTCGCCATCGCGATGACCGTCGGCGTCTACGGCCTCGTCGCCGCCATCGTGAAGCTCGACGACCTCGGTATCCACCTGAGCCGGAGCGAGGGCACGTCGGCGAACGCGCGGCTGCGCAGGGCCTTGGGCGGCGGGATCCTCAAGGCCGCGCCCGTCCTGATGCGGGTCCTGTCGATCGCCGGCACCGCAGCGATGTTCCTCGTCGGCGGCGGAATCCTCGTCCACGGCATCCCGCCCCTCCACCACTTCGCCGAAGGGCTCGCGGCCGGCGGCGGCCTGGTGGCTGCGCTGGGCCCGGCCCTCGTCGGGGCCCTCGTCGGGGTCGTCGCCGGAGGCCTGGCGGTCGGCGTCGTGAAGGCGGGAGCCCGCCTGTTCCGCAGGAAGACCTGACGCACCAAAGGCCCCGGCGTGGGATAGCCTGCCCCCGTCGCCATGAGCCTTACCGCAGGAAGACCCTCTCCCCTGCGCGTCGCCGTCGTCGGCTCCGGCCCGGCCGGCTTCTATGCCGCCGAGGCGCTGCTGCGAGGCACGGAGGTGGCCGTCGAGGTCGACGTCTTCGATCGCCTTCCGACGCCCTACGGCCTCGTGCGGGGGGGCGTGGCCCCCGACCACCCGAAGATCAAGAGCGTCGCCCGGGTCCTGGAGCGGACGGCGGAACGGCCGGCCTTCCGTTTCCTCGGGAACGTGAGGCTCGGTCGCGATCTCAAGGTCGAGGACCTGCGCGACCACTACCACCAGATCGTCTACGCGACGGGAAACGAGGCCGACCGGCGGCTCGGAATTCCCGGCGAGGGCGTTCCCGGCTCGACGCCGGCGACCGTTTTCGTCGGCTGGTACAACGGGCACCCCGACTACCGCCTGGCGCGGATCCGCCTGGATGCCGGGCGGGCCGCGATCATCGGCAACGGCAACGTCGCCGTCGACGCGGCGCGGATCCTCCTCCTGACCCGAGGAGCTGGCGTCGACGGACATGCCCGTCACCGTGCGGGAGGCGCTCGCGGCGAGCCGCGTACGCGAGATCTGGCTGCTCGGGCGGCGGGGGCCCGCACAGGCCGCCTTCACGCCGCAAGAGCTCGGCGAGCTGGCGGAGCTGGCCGACACGGACCTCTGCGTCGATCCGGCCGAGCTCGTCCTCGACCCCGCCAGCGAGGCGGAGGTCGCCGGCTCGCCGCAGCGGCAGAAGAACCTCGCCATCCTTCGGGACGCCGCCGTCCGCGGGCCGACGGGCAAGGCGCGCATCCTGCACCTGCGGTTCTGCGTCTCCCCCTCGGCCTTCGTGGCCGACGCCTCCGGCCGCCTCTCCGGGCTGACGCTCGAACGCAACCGTCTCGAGGCGGGCCCGGACGGCACGGTCGTCGCCCGGCCGACCGGCGAGACCGAATCCCTCGAGGCGGGGCTCGCCCTCACTGCGGTCGGCTTCGCCGCCGACCAGATCCCCGGCGTTCCCTTCGACGATGCCGCGCGGACCGTCTCGAACCGGGATGGGCGGGTCTTCGACCCTTCGACGGGCCGGATCGTCCCGAACGAGTACGTCGTCGGCTGGGCGCGAACCGGCGCGAAGGGCCTCATCGGCTCGCACCGGACGGGATCGGCGGAGGTGGTCGCCCGGATGTTCGACGACTGGCGAGCCGGGACGGCCGCCCCGCGCGACCTGCCGCCGCGCGAGGAGATGAACGCGCGACTCTCCGGGCGCGGGGTGCCGGTCGTCGCCTTCTCGGACTGGAAGCGTCTCGACGAGGTGGAGGTCGCGCGCGGCGCCCTTCGCGGGGCCCCGCGCGACAAGATCGCCGACATCCAGTCGATGCTCGACCTGCTCGGCGACGGCGCGTCGCGGTAGCATCCGCGCTCGGTGTCCCGCGACGGCGGGCGGCCACTCGCGCCGCCCACCTCCGCGGCCCATCGAGCCCGTACCTCCATGAGCCAGCAACGTACCGCCGTCATCGTGGGTGCCGGGCCCGCCGGGCTCACTGCGGCGTACGAGCTCGCGACGCGTTCCGACGTCCGGCCCGTCGTCCTCGAGAGGAGCGGGCTCGTCGGCGGCATCGCCCGGACCGTCACCCACAACGGCAACCGGATCGACCTCGGGGGCCACCGCTTCTTCTCCAAGTCCGACCGGGTGATGGACTGGTGGCTCTCGATCCTGCCGCTCGAGCGAGGTGGAGCCGGAGCGGCGATCGCCTACCAGGGAGCGGCACGGTCGATCGGGGAGGAGCACGGTCGAACGGCGACGGACGACGCCGATCTCGTCATGCTCCTCCGTGAGAGGCGCTCCCGGATCTACCACGGCCGGCGCTTTTTCGACTACCCGATCCGCCTGAGCCTCTCGACCTTCCGCAACCTCGGCCTCGTCCGGTCCGTCCGGATCGGCGCCAGCTACCTCCGGGCCGTCGTGCGGCCCGTCGCGCCCGAGAGAAACCTCGAGGACTTCCTCGTCAACCGTTTCGGGCGCGAGCTCTACCGGACTTTCTTTCGCGACTACACCGAGAAGGTCTGGGGGGTCCCGTGCGGGAGCATCAGCGCCGAGTGGGGAGCACAGAGGATCAGGGGCCTCTCGGTCGCGAAGGCGGTGCGCCACCGTCTGCAGGTCCTGGTGCGCGGCGCAGCCGGCGACCTCTCGCAGAAGGCGGTCGAGACCTCGCTCATCGAGAGGTTCCTCTACCCCAGGCTCGGCCCGGGGCAGCTGTGGGAGGAGGTCGCGCGGCGGGTCGAGGCGCGGGGCGGCGAGGTCCGGCTCGGCTGCCGGGTCGACGGGCTGACCCGCGAAGGCGAGCGGCTCTCGTCGGTCTCGTACACCGACGGAGAGGGGCGCCGCCACACGGTCCCCGCCGGCGTCGTCCTCTCGACGATGCCGCTACGGCACCTCGTCCGGGCGCTCGACCCGCCGGCGCCTCCCGAAGCAGCGGAGGTCGCCGCCGGCCTCGTCTACCGGGACTTCATTACCGTGGGGCTCCTCGTCGACCGGCTCGAGGTCGAAGAGGAGGGGGGCGGCCTGATCCAGGACAACTGGATCTACATCCAGGAGCCGGACGTCCTCGTCGGCCGGATGCAGGTCTTCAACAACTGGAGGCCCGGCATGGTCGCCGACCGAGCAAGGCCTGGATCGGGCTGGAGTACTTCTGCAACGCCGGGGACGAGGCCTGGCGTCTCGACGACGCGGCAATGATCGCGCTCGCGGTGTCCGAGATGGAGCGGATCGGCATCGTCGACCCCCTGAAGGTGAGGGACGGCGTCGTCATCCGGATGCCGAAGGCCTACCCGACGTACCTCGGCAGCTACGACCGCCTTCCGCGCCTGCGCGCGTTCCTCGACGGCATTCCGAACCTCTGGGTCCTGGGCCGGAACGGTATGCATCGCTACAACAACCAGGACCACTCGATGCTCACGGCGATGACCGCCGTCGACGACCTCCTCGCGGGCCGGACGGACAAGGCGAGAGTCTGGGACATCAACACCGAGAGCGACCACCACGAGGAGCGGGCGGCCGAGGAGGGCTGAGGCGCTCCCCGGCCCCTCGCCGCAGATCCCGGGTTTCGGCCGAACGGGCTACCATTGCCGCCGTGACGGAGGGTGTTCTGCCGGACCCGCGCGTGAGTGCCGCCGCCGTCAGCGTCGTCATCCCCGCCCATCATGCTGACGAGGGCTTCCGCGCCTGCCTCGCCTCCGTGGCCTCCTGCCGGCCTCCGGCGGGCGAGGTGATCGTCGTGGTCGACGGCGAGGCGCCCGGATGCACGGCTCTCGCCGCCGCAGCGGGAGCGAGGGTGCTCGTCACGAACGGCGGCGAAGGGCCCGCGGTCGCGCGGAACCGGGGCGCCCGGGAGGCGGCCGGCGCGGTCGTGCTCTTCCTCGACGCCGATGTCGTCGCGCCGTCAGACCTGATGGACCGTGTGGCCGCGGCTTTCGACCAGGATCCGCGGCTCGACGGCCATCTTCGGTTCCTACGACGCCGCTCCCGCGGCCCCGGCGTCGTCTCGGTCTTCCGGAACCTGCTCCACCACCACGTCCACCAGACGAGTCAGCCGGAGGCGTCGTCGTTCTGGTCGGGCTGCGGCGCCCTCAGGACGAGCGTGCTCGGCGCGAGCGGAGGCTTCGACGAGCGCTATGCCCGACCCTCGGTCGAGGACATCGAGCTCGGCTCCCGGCTCGTCCGGGCCGGCCGGCGCATCCGCCTCGACCGGTCCCTCCAGGTGAAGCACCTCAAGCGCTGGAGCCTCTGGGGCATGGTCGTGACGGACGTGCGCGACCGCGCCCTCCCGTGGACGGAGCTGATCCTGGCCGAGCGCCGTCTTCCCCGCGACCTGAACCTGCGGCCCGGCCACCGGGTCAGTACCGCCGCCGCCCTGACGCTCGTCGCCGGGCTCGTCGCCATCCCCTTCTGGCCGCTTCTCGGTCTTCTCCTGGCCGCCCCCGCTCTCGTGGCGCTTCTCGCGGCGAACGTCCCGTTCTACCGGCGCCTCGTCACGCTCCGCGGGCCGGCCTTCCTCGTCGCCGCGATTCCCCTGCACGGGCTCCACTACCTCTGCGGCGCGCTGGGGTTCGGCGCCGGGCTCGCCCGGCACGCGCTTTCCGCGGGGCGCCCGTTCCCGTCACGGGAGGCCGACCACGTCGCCGCGAGCGCGGGGCCGGAGCCCTTCCCCGGCGCGCGTATCGAGACGGCCGAGCTCGCGCCCGCCCGAATCGCCGGTGAGCCGTGAGAGGTCGTAGACGCGTGTCCGGTACCCTTGAGGTCCCCGGAGGCGAAGACGAGGGGCAGCCGGGCGGCGTTCGCCTCGGGTAGGGGCCCACCCAGCCGGCATCCGCTCGTAGTCGGAGAGGACGAGGAAGGGCGCGCGCCTGCTCAGCACCAGCGCCTCGAACTCCTGGCCGTGCCGGGCACGTCGGCGGCCGGGCGCTCGGCGTAGAAGTTCACCTGGGGCCAGGACGTCGTCACGATGACGGCTCCCGTGTCCGCCCGCTCGCCGACCCAGAGCCCGGCGTCCTTCACCGAGAGGTACGACGTCCCTCCGCGTGGAGCCACGCGTCCGCCGTCGCGAGCTGCTGCGTGGCGGCGACGGCGAGGACGGCGGCGACGCACGCGCGCGCGACCGCAACGCTCTGTACGCGCACCCAGGCCTCGATCCTGGCTACGGCAGCGCCGAGCACGAGGAAGAGCCCGGGAGGCAGAGGACCCCGAGACGGTGGTGGAACTCTCGAAGAAACCCGGCACGGCGAGCGGCACGAGAACGAGCCCCGCCAGGAGGACTCCCCGGCGGAGCCGCGCGCGCCGATCGCGGATCGCGCCCCTTGCGAGGGACAGCAGCGCGCCGCCGAGCGAACGCGAGGGCGCGAGGAGAAGCGCAAGAGGAAGCTGCCGAGGTAAGACGGGACGTAGTCGAGGTATCGCGCGAAGACGCCGAGCTGCGCGGTCCCGATCGAGCCGAGGCGCTGACCTGGTACGACCGGAGAGCTCGAACGGCGCCCCCACCTTCGCGCGGAGAAGGCGGCGTACGACGCGGAGCCCAGAGCCCGAGGGCGATCGAGGCGAGGACCTCCCCTCTGCCTCAGCCGCCTCCACGTCCCCGCGACGACGAAGTGGGGCGCGAGGGCGGAGACGTCGCGGCGGCGCGGAAGTGCGCGAGTAGGCGAAAGCGACGGCCGGCCCGAGGAGTGGCAGCCAGGCCGTCCGGCCCGCACGGCGGCCTCGGCATGAACGACGATCGACAGCACCCAGAAGAAGAGGGCCGGCGTCTCCGTGAGCACCCGCTGCGAAGAAGAGCGACTCCCAGGAGACCGCCATCAGGCCCGAGACGAGGCCGGCACGCCTTCCGGGCGAGGAGGCTCCCGCCCTGAACATCAGCCATACCGTGCCGACCGAGAAGACGACGTTCGCGGTAGAGAGCCCGGCCTCGTCGAGGCCGGCGCCGTAGGAGAGCGCGCCGATCCACGGGAGGAGTGGCGCGCGGTGCCTTCGGAGGAGGGGCCCTCATGGAGCCCTGAAGCGATCCTCCCCTGGCCTCAGCGGTAGATCGTGGAATCCACCACTCGACCTGGGTGACCCTGAGGAGGCGGAGGCGCAGCGGCGCGGCGAACGCGATAAGCCCGGCCAGGGACCAGCGTGCCGCGATCGTAAAGGGGCCGGGGTCGGGGTCGGGGGCGGGGGCGCCCGGCATCATCCTCCGCGATGGCTCCGAGCCTTCGCGCCGAAGCCCTTCGCGGCCAGGAACGCCCGACGGTTTCGACGTTGACCGCTCCGTCCTCCGGAGCTCCACGACGGACGTCGGGCGGCGCAGGAGCGCCCATGGGGCGCGTGCGGGAGAGCCCCAGGCGGCCAGCCTCAGGAGATCCAGGACCGACGTCCTGCGAGGAACTCGACGCCCTGGTAGAGCCCACCCCGACGATCATCCCTTCGACGAGCGGCTTCCACCCCGTCCACTTCCCAACAGCGCGGATCGTGCAGCTCCCCCCGAGGCTTCGCCGCCCGATGAAGAGAACCGCGGCGCGGACGCTTCCGGTGGCCAGGCAGTCCCCCAAGGCGGCAGGGAGACGAGGTGCTTGGCTCGAACTCCATCCTCCGGATGAAGGTGACGTCTCTGCCGGGAGAGGAGGCGGCTGGGTGCCGAGGATGCCGATCCGGAGCGGAAGGTGGACGCGGCGCCCTTCGGTCGACGAACGGGCTGTCTTCCGAGATGAGTCGAAATGGAGCCCTGAGCTTCAGGGAGCCGAGCGTGAGCGTCGTCTTCCCCGCCGCCGGAGGCATCAGGAAGAGCGCCGCATCCCTCCGGCCTCGGAGGCCGAAGGCGTGGACGCGGTGGAGCCCGTCGCGTTCGGAGCGTTTCGGAGACGCGGGAGAGGGATCGCCAGGTAGATGATCTCGTGGAGGAGGTCGAGGTCGTCGCACGACACGTCGAGCGATCGGAGCCTGCGGTCGTAGAGGCGAGCGCCCGGCCGAAGCGGAACGATGCAGTCAGGTCCCGCCGGAGTAGCGATGTTCCGGGGTAGACGGTCGCCGTGAGCGGCGGGAGCGCGCCGTAGTCGGGACGCCTGCGGCCGCCCGATCGACAGGTGCCCTGCCCGCGTGCGGTGCCTCGCGGTGAAGAGAGCAGCGTCGTACACCGCGAGGAGTCGCGCGACTTCCTCGTCTCCCGTCCCCACGGTCGACCGTCGCGCCGTAGAAGGAGCCGATCGTCTTCACCGGTCCTCGCCGCTCACGTCCGGGTCTCCATGTCTTTCTGCGGGGCGCATGCTGCGCGCGGGAGCTGCAGTAGCGCCTCTCTCGGCTGCCTCCCGAGGGCGTCGAGGGTCAGGGAAGATCGAGGCCGGCAGCAGGATCAGCCCGTGCCGCAGGCTGCCCAGGACGCCGGACGTGGCTTGAAGGGGATGCTGGCGACCCAGTGGTGGAAGGCGAGCGCGGCTGTCTCCCCGGCGGAAGTCCTGGCCCGGCGCTCGTCCGCGAGCGAGCGCCCGAGGTAACGTCAGGTGGCGATTGCCGCCGCTGCGCCCGCCGCGGGCCAGAGTCTGGCGGCCGCCGCGGGAGTAATGAGGAGGAGGAGCCAGAAGGAAAGAGATGGAAGTCGGTGACGAAGATGCAGGCGGGTAAGGAACCGTTTATGTTTCGTACGCGGGGCTGATCTGGTGGTCGTCCGTCCGTACCCGGCAGAGGTGGAACCCCGAGGCCGGTCTTCCGGTACGCGCAGCTGAAAACCCCATCCCCAGAGCTGGGGGACGAATCCGCAACGAAAGCGCCGCGCCCTTGTGGCCTCACGACGGCGCCGTGCTCCTCAGGGCGACCCAGTCACTGCGCGCGAGGCGCAGCAGCGTTCTCCACGTCCTCGGATCTAATCGCCGGGAGGTCGGAGCCGCCGAGGTCGCGGGCACAGGCGGCGGAGAGCCAGGTTGCTGTTCGAGAAGTGGAAGAAGCCCATCCGGTAGCGGCGCACGCGGCCGCCCCCTGTAGTCCGGCTGGAGGTCGTGCTCGGCAGCTCTAATGATCATCGTCCTGGCCCCAGGTGGTGTTGCGGTGGAAGGTCGCATAGTAGGTGTCGATGGCTGAAGGCGTCAAAAGTTTCGTGGCAGACCCATCCTCGACCATGCCGATGCTGCCGGCGCGGAGGAACCTGCGCCCACCGCTCTGGAGCCACCCTGGCTCCAGGACGCAGCCGTCGTCGGTGAAGGCGATGACCTCGTGTCGTGCGCGCTCGAGCGACCTGGCTGCGCGCCGACG